>DLYX01000299.1 GCA_003447545.1 Deltaproteobacteria bacterium
TGTTCAGGAATTGGTTCTGCTGGCTTTTCGCCCGGGAGGTGCGAGCACGTTCGGCGCGCCCGAGGAGTTCGGTTTGCTGGGGGCTGTTCATGACCTGGGAGCGCCCGTGCCGAGACCGGCTTACGTCGGCGAAGAGACGTTGGGCCGCCCGTTTTACGTGATGGAGAGAATGGCAGGAGAAAGTATCGGTCGCCGGATTGTGACGGCCGACTCTCTGGCATCCGCACGCGAGGCGCTACCCCGACAACTCGCAGCCGCTCTCGCTTCGATTCACCGTGTCGATACCGCGGATCCGCGGCTGGCGTTTCTGGGGCAACCCGAGGCAGGCCAATCGGCGGCCGAGCATACGCGCCTGCAACTGGATGCGATCTACGAGATGATTCGGGTCGAAGCCCATCCTGTGTTCGACGAGGCGTTCCGCTGGTTGGCGGAGAATCCTCCTCAGGAGGGGGCGCTCGCTCTGGTTCATGGAGACTTCAGAATTGGAAATGTGCTGGTGAGCCCGGATGGGCTCGAGGCTGTTCTTGATTGGGAACTGGCCCACATCGGAGATCCGATCGAAGACCTTGGTTGGCTTTGCGGCCGATCCTGGCGATTCGGTCTCGATGAGAAAACCTGCGGCGGAGTCGGGAGCCGGGAGGATTTGCTGGCGGCCTATCAGGAGTCCAGTGGTCGCGCGGTTTCGACCGGTGACCTTTTATATTGGGAAGTTTTTGGCAACCTGCGTTGGGGGGTTTTCACCCTGGTCCAGACACGTCCCTTTCTGGATGGAAGTTCTCGGAATATCGAGCTCGGTATGATCGGTCGCCGAGTCGCCGAGACCGAGTGGGAATTGTTGAACTTGATGGAAGGAAAGGCACTTTGATGACGGATCGACCGAGTTCCCGGGAGCTTTTGTCTGCGGTAGAGCGTTTCCTGGACGAGGATCTGGTGCCTGACCTCAAGGGGCGGCGACAGTTTCTCGCGCGCGTCGCCGCGAATGCCCTGCGATTGGTGGCTCGTGAGATGGCGACGGAGTCGCCCTCGAGTACGAAGCGCGACCCGGAGTTGCTGAGGCAGCAGATTCGCCAGGGAGAGTATGCTGGCTCTGAAGAGCGGCAGCACTTGCTGAGGATCCTGCGAGAAGACGTGCGGGCCAAACTATTGGTTTCGAATCCTCGCCTCCTTGAAGCAGACGAAGCGCGCGGACGTGCGTCGCCAGAGGGGGCGGCAGATCGCGCATAAACTCTCCCGGGAAGTTTTTTTACTTTTCGATTTGGAGTAAGGCTCCAACGTGCGTACCTCGAGCCTAGCTGCTGTCGCCGGCTTTTTGATATTGGCGGCCTTCTGCTTGCAGCGAGTCTGGTCGAGTCCGACAACTCTACTCCTCGAGAACGTGAACCTTGAGGAAGGTTGGGGCCTTCTGGGCCGGACCGACCAATCGATGGTTCTTTCAGTGGTGATGCGCAATGCAGACCTTCTACTGTCGGATCCGGCGGCGCTTCGAGGCTGGGGGCCATGTTTCCCCTTCCCCCAGAGCTTCACCCTGGGCGAACATGCGTTTGGCGAGGGGGTTCTGGCGATGTTGCCCTGGGCTGTCACTGGCGATCCCATTCTCTCCTACAACTTCGTGCTCCTGATCACCTTTTTTCTGCCCGGTTTTACGATGTTTGTCTGGGCCCGCTATTTTACAGGCAGCGCAGCAGCCGGCTTCATCGCCGGGATGCTGTTTCAGTTGATACCTTCTCGTATTTTCGATGGCGGCCATCCCTTCCTGCATGCCGACTATTGGTTTCCCCTGGCGATGCTGGCGTTGCACCGACTCTTTGTGACCGGACGTGCGGGCTACGCGTTTCTGCTTGCGGCCCTTCTGGTTCTGCAGTGCTTTGCCAGCATCTATCTGCTGATTGGTATTTTTGTAATCTTGACGGTGTATGGAAGTTTTCTTTTGTGGCGACACCCACAGTACCGAGCGCGAGGTCTCGCAGCTTCGCTGTCGGTTGTCGTTGTGGTGACAGGGTTCGCCGTCTGGCTGCTGAATCCATACCTGACGACCCGCGAGCAATGGGACCTTCTTGCCGGTAGAAATGCGATCTTCGCACCTTTGCAGTCCTTCCTTCCGGGTGATTTCGGCTTTCCGGGTTGGGTGTTTGCAGGACTGGTTCTGATCGGTCTTCTGGATCGGGGGCGGGGACCGATTCTCCGCGCGGGAGAGGACCCCCGACTCATCATGGTGGTCGCGATTGTCATTCTGGTCCTGGCAACGTTCTCCGGGCTCCCGACCATGGGAGGGGGAACACCATTTCCCCCGCTGCTGGTGTGGTTGAGTGATATCGTTCCCGGGCTGGATGCGGTCCGCGCGCCAAGTATTGCGGGACTGATGATCTGGGGCCCGCTGGCGCTCGTCGCAGGCTATGGCGCGCGGGCATTGCTCGCCAAGCGGGGCCGCCTGGTGGAGATCGCGGGCTTTTCCGTGTTGGTGCTGGGCATCGCGGCTTTTCGTTTTGTTCCCGCGCTGGCAAGTGCGTCTTTCGGACCCGATGTGTCGGAGGTCGAGGCTTGGCGGGCGCGGCCCGCTTGATCGAATATTGCCTTGG
>DLYX01000219.1 GCA_003447545.1 Deltaproteobacteria bacterium
GAGCACGACGTAGCGGAAGGGAATATCTTTCAGCCGGTCGACATCGCGGCGGAGCAGGGCGTAGGTCGTCACGACCATATCGCTGGTGCCGACATCCTCATAGCGTTCGTGCCGCTCGGCGCCGTGCAGCAGAACCCCGTTGATTCCCGGAGTGAATTTCTTGGCTTCGCGGATCCAGTTCGGAGCCACCGAGGTGGGGGCGACCACCAGCGTGGGTGCCTGGCCGTCGCGGTGCTTGCGCCAGTTGAGCAGGGCCAGCGTCTGCACGGTTTTTCCGAGTCCCATATCGTCAGCGAGAATTCCTCCCAGCTCGAGTTCGGCAAGGAACTGCAACCATGCGAGACCGGTTAGCTGATAGGGGCGCAGATCCGCGTTCAACCCCGGGGCCATTTCCGGCTCGGCGGCGACCTCGAGCTCACGCAGCCGATGGATCCACTCGCCCACGGTGGGCTCGAGCTCCACCGAGTCCGTCAGCTCTCCGAGATGTTCCAACTCGCCCAGAGCCGTGCGGGAAAGCTCGGCCGAACCCGTCTCCGAGAGGGCTTCCGGCAGTGAAGCCGCCAGACTGGCGACCTTGTCGCCCAATTCGGCAACGCTTCCGTCCGATAGCTGGACCCAGCGACGTCGTGCACCCAAGGCGTCACGAATGGCGTCGACGTCAGCCTCGACCCCATCAGCGGCGATCTTCAGCGCCACATCGAGGAGTCGACCGCGGCCCTGCCGCACGCTCATGGACGAGCGGAGGGAGCCACGCGCCACGATTTTACCGATATCGGGCGGTGTGAGGACTTCCTGTAAATCGTTGTCTTCGCCGACCTTGCGGACCAATTCCCGGAGATCGTGCAGGTAGAATCGAACCGCCCGGTCATCGCGGGCGCGCCAGGTGGCCTCATCTTCGGGCGAGGGTTTCGTTTTTTTGCGTCGGCTGACGGCAGGGAGCCGCAGAGGCGTGGCGGCCAGCAGGGCCAGAGCCCGCCGTTCCCGGTCCGCGTCTCGCGTCTCATCATCGATATCCGCGACAGTCTCGTTATTCAGGACGTAGCTTTTGTCGGCGTAATTGGCGCGGAGGAGCGCACGGACTTCAAATGCTGTGCCTTCGACTTCGAGGCTGATCCGGGGGCGCGGGAGGGGGGGGAGACCGAGAGCCTCGCGAGGGGGCAGGTGAACGCCCTCCTCCTCAAAGCTTTGCCGCAAAAGAACGGGAAGCTCCCGAATCTCGGATTCCGTGAACGTGATCCAGGGCTGGCTCGAGAGACGAGAGAGTGCGATCGGGCCGACGTCTTCCGCGAGTCGCGCGAAGGTTCGGCGAGGCGGGGAGTAGATCCAGGAAGTGGAGCCTCGCAACAGAATCGCTTCCTCGAAAGGAATGCCATCGCTGCCGTCCGGGCGTTCCCAGAAGGCTTCCATGACGTAGGTTTTTTCCTCCAACTCTTCGGCGTCCTGCTCTTCCGGCAGGCCGAGCAAGCGCGCGAAAGCCCGACGCCCGGTCTCGCCGAATTCGTCTTCGTAGGCGCTGCGTGCTTTTTCCAGCCGCTCTTTTTCTTCGACAACTTCGGCGCGGCGCTCCTGCAGAATCGGATGCCGTTCGGCCTCCCCCGGCTCTGCGGCACG
Source organism: Deltaproteobacteria bacterium (assembly GCA_003447545.1). GTDB lineage: Bacteria > Desulfobacterota > Binatia > UBA12015 > UBA12015 > UBA12015. The sequence continues at coordinate 1,612 of DLYX01000219.1, forward strand.
AAACACCAGCGAAGGCTTGCGGACGATCTCGTCGAATTTGATTTCACCGTCTTCGCCCGGTGCCTCGAGGATCAGATCCGCTTCTGCGGCGCGGGCGAGGAAGAGACAGGCGTTCTCGTTTTCGGCAAGAAAATCGCGCTGGCCGACAGGCGAACGCACGAGGCTTTCGAAGACACGCCACTCGCGGGCCGGCAGGCGGCGACCATCGAGGTCATCCGGGGTAAACGGACGTTTCTCCCCGGGAGGATGGACTTCGATGCGCAGGCGGGCCGGGTCATCAAAGACGTTTTCGCCGGGAGGCTCGACGCGGACGACGTAACGGGCATCGCCGAGGGGGCGCAATGGGCCTCTCCGCCGCCAGGCCTCGAAGGTCTCGTCAAGGAGGTCCGCGACACCCGGGTTTATGGCCTCGTCGGCCAGAGCTTCCAAATCGACCTCATGTTCGAAGGCTTTGCCGCGTGCGAGGCGACGCTGCTCCAGCTCTTTGGGGTCTGTTGGGGTCGACGAGAGGTTTCTATCAACAAGGCGAGACATCGGAACGTAAAACTGTAACTGCGGGGGGCCGGTGTGACAACGGGTAGCTCCCGACTTGCGTAGCGGGCCCGCTTGGCGCAAAAAGATAGTTGTGGAGACCTTGATGAAGAACCGTTCGCGATTGAATGTCCTGCTCGCAGCCCTCGGGTGTGTGGGGTTGATGGCCGCCAGTCTGGCTGCAGCGCAGGGGGTGGCTCTGGAAAAAGTTCAGCCCAAAATGGTCTGTATGGTCAATGATACTCTGTTTCCCAGGGAGCAGATTCCGGTCGAGGTGGATGGGAAGACCTATTTTGGCTGCTGCGAGATGTGCAAGGGCCGATTGGCCGAGGATGCGAGCATCCGATCGGCAAAGGATCCCGTATCGGGCGCCTCGGTGGACAAGGCGCTCGCGGTGATCGGGGCCGCGCCCGACGGCAAAGTTCAATATTTTCTTACCGAAGAGACGTTTTCTCGATACAATCAGGGTTCCTAGGGACCTCAGGAGAGAAAAGCGATTATGTCGTCCGACCGACGAAAAGATGAAGCCTCCGAATCCAAGGGGCTCGATGCAGATGCAGATTGGCTGAATGCCATCAGCGACGTCGAAAAGATCGATGCGGCTACCAGCGGCCCTGATATCGTCGATTCAGAGCCGACAACGGGTTTGGCGGAGCGCTTCCGCCAACGTCAGCACGTTGAGCCGACTCTCACCGAAGATCCGGGTCTTTCGATCGATCCTCACTCGATGGAGCGCATTCGCCGCGGCAAGATGCCGATCGAGGCTCAGGTGGACCTTCATGGGTGCACTCAGGAAGAAGCTCTCAGTTCGGTGAACGAATTTCTCGAAGAGTCCTGGAACGCCAAGCGACGTCTGGTTCTGGTGATCACTGGCAAAGGTACCGCGCGCGATGGTGGAGGCGTGCTGCGTTCGGCAGTTCCTCGCTGGATCACCGACGGCCGATTTCGCAGTTGTCTGGTCGGGATCAGTGCCGCCGACAACCGCCACGGCGGCGATGGGGCAGTCTATGTCATGCTGCGCAAGCAGTAGCCCAAGGTCTTCGGGATAAAGACCGTTCGCAAACTGCCGATATAAAAGCAGGCTCTTCCACCTTCGGGAATGGCCTCCGCCACAGTTTCAGGGAGACTTTTGCATGTCACGCTATCGCCAGCTTTTGCAGGAAATTGAATCCGAGCCCCGCCGTTGGCTGGTGACAGGTGCCGCAGGTTTCATCGG
>DLYX01000362.1:0-3591 GCA_003447545.1 Deltaproteobacteria bacterium
CGCTCAGCAGTTCTCCTGCGATTGCGAACAGGCCGCCGAGACTCACGCCAAAAGCGATTGCCCGAATATACGGAATCCCGGCAATGTAGATGACGGCGTGTGCGACTCGCGCCCAGAAGAACTGTTGGGCACCGATCTCGGTGACTTCGTTTGAGACACCCGCGAGTCCCGCCACGAGCACCAGCGCCGCGAAGGCAGGTAGATTCGCCAGCAGGTTCAGATGAGCCCGCTCGGCGCGTTTGCCCCATTCGGGCAAGGCCTCGCCGCCAAGCTCACGGTTCCCGAGACCGTATACAAATCCCTGAGTTGTGATCACAGCGATCAGTGGGGGGAAGGCGAGGAGAATCGACAGCAGCGCCGTAAGGACAAGCATTCCGAGTTCCGTGGTCATTGTGCCACCCTAGCTAGTTGCAAAATCATCGCAAAATTGAGGTTCCGATCTGGCGGGCTCCGTGCCTGGCACGCTGACTGCTTTCCCGGCTCGACTGCGGCCGGGAAGGGGAGTGTGGGCGAGGTTGCAAGCGGCCCAGTAACCTGACGCTATTCTATGGTATCTTGAAGCGGATTTGGTTATTTTTGAAGGCCGCACAAATGGATTCGTATGTTTGATGATGTAGCGAAGATTTTTCGCGATGAGATGCCCCAGGTTGATTTTTGTTCACTTCGGGTCAGCCGCGAACGCTCCCAAACTGTTTGGACACGTCAAGGAGTTCTGCAGCCGGTTGGCAACGAAGATGACTTCGGCGCGATGGTGGTGGTGCACCATGAGGGTGGCGCCGGTTACGGGGCCACGCCGGACTTGAGCCGCAGTGGTATTCGGGCGGCGATCAGCCGTGCGAAGCAGTGGGCTGCCCGGACGGCGGATATCGGGGTGACTGATTTCTCGGCCGTTCCCATGCCGCATCCGAGAGGTCGCTTCGAATCAGACAATCAGGTCCCCTGGCAAACCATGAACCTCGGCGACAAAATTGGCCTGCTCGGCAGTCTTGCCGAGCGTCTCAAGGTAGATGACCGGATCGTCGATTGGGAGTCTGCCTTGTGGTGGACCCAGGCGGATAGCCTCTACCTTACGAACGGCGGAGGAGAGGTGGCGCAGCAGCAGCATATTCTCGTTCCCCATCTGCAGGTAGCGGCCAACGACGGCACCGACACCGTGATCCGGAGTCTGGGTGGTCGAGGTTTTGCCCGTCAGGCGGGCCTCGAGTTGCTCTCGGATCTTCAGCTGGAAGCCGCGGCGGATCGAATCTCGCAAGAAGCGCTGGCTCTTTTGGCAGCACCCCACTGTCCCTCCGAGACCACGGAATTGGTGCTCGCGCCCGATCAGATGATGCTGCAGATCCATGAATCCATCGGTCATCCACTGGAGCTCGATCGCATTCTGGGTGATGAGCGCAATTATGCCGGAACCAGCTTCGTGACTCTCGATATGTTCGGGTCGTACCAATACGGCAGCGAGTTGCTGAACGTCACTTATGCCCCGACGGAACAAGGGCAGCTCGCCTCGTATGCCTTCGACGACGATGGGGTCAACGCGGAGCGGCAGTACATCATCCGCGAAGGCAGGCTCGAGCGTCCTTTGGGCAGCGTCTTGTCCCAGCATCGCGCCGGGGTGCAGGGTGTCGCGAACTCTCGAGCAAATGGTTGGAACCGACCGGCCATCGACCGCATGGCGAACCTCAATGTCGAACCGGGAGAGGGAGACCTGGACTCCCTTCTCGGGGGCATCGAGCGCGGGGTTTATATGGAGACCAATATTTCGTGGTCGATCGATGATAGCCGAAACAAATTTCAGTTCGGCTGTGAGTATGGCCGCCTGATTGAGAACGGGGAACTCACCGATGTCGTGAAGAAGCCGAACTACCGCGGCGTCTCGGCGAGCTTCTGGAGAAACCTGACTGGCGTTGGCGGCATGGAAACGCGTGACGTGCTTGGGACCCCATACTGCGGCAAGGGTGAGCCCAACCAGGTGATTCGGGTCGGGCATGCCTCGCCGGTCTGTCGATTTTCCAACGTTGAGGTTTTCGGAGGCGCGTGATGCAGAGGGCATTTCATACGTTGGCCGACGAGTTGACCGCGTGTCTGCGGGGCGATGAAGTGCTGCTCTGTTCGCTGTCGGCGGAACGCTCTGATTTCGTGCGCCTCAATGATTGCCGCGTGCGGCAGGCGGGCTCGGTGCAGCAAGGTTCGCTCGGTATCGAGTTGATAGATAAGTCCCGGCACGTCAGCGCGTCGTATGTGCTCTCCGGCGACGGCGAGGTCGACCGGGCCCGGGGGGCTGCATTGATCAGTGAATTGCGCGAGCAGCTTCCGTATCTGCCCGAGGACCCGCATTTGATGTACAACCGCGAGGTCCGATCGACGGAAATGCGGGATGAGTCGGATCTACCCACCTCGACCGACGCCATCCATGAGATCATCCGTGCGGGCGAGGGCCTGGACCTCGTAGGCATCTGGGCTGCGGGTGATGTGATGAGCGGCTTCGCGAATTCGCTGGGGCAGCGTAACTGGTTTGAGTCCCGGAGCTTTCACTTTGATTGGAGCGTGTACCAATCGGGGGACAAAGCGACGAAATGTGGATATGCCGGCGCCCGCTGGTCCACCGAGGAGCTTCGACGGCGGATGGAGCAGGCGCGGGCCGAGGTGGAAGCGCTCTCTCGAGCGCCCCGGACCATTGCGCGGGGAGAGTACCGTGTGTACCTCGCACCCGCGGCTCTTTGTGAGATCACGGATCTGATGTCGTGGGATGGATTTGGCCTCAAGGCGCAGCGCAGCAAGATCAGTCCGTTGATGAAGGCAGTTGCGGGAGAGGCTTCTCTCGACCCGAGGGTATCCCTCTACGAACACTCCGCGGCAGGACGCAGCCCGGCCTTTGACTCAAAAGGCTTCATTAAACCGCCGAAGGTGAGCTTGGTGGAGGGCGGCGCGTATCGTGATTCGCTCGTGTCTGCACGCAGCGCAGCCGAGTATGGTGTGGAGACGACCGGGGCAAACGGCGGAGAGTCGCCTACATGCCTTGAGATGAACGGTGGCACACTGGCCGCGTCCGAGATCCTCAAGGAGCTGGGAACCGGATTGTGGATCAACAACCTCTGGTATCTGAACTACAGCGACCGGCCTGCCTGTCGCATGACCGGAATGACGAGATTCGCCACGCTATGGGTCGAAAATGGTGAAATCGTGGCGCCGGTAAACGTGATGCGATTTGACGACTCGGTCTTTCGGATCCTGGGGGAGGGCCTGGTGGACCTCTCCGCCGAGCCGGAGCTGATGCTGAGCGCCCGAACCTATGGGCAGCGCGACACCGGGTCTTCATGCTTGCCCGGCGCTCTGGTCGACGGTTTCCGTCTCACGCTGTAGTCCCAGCAGGCTGCACGCGGCGCTTGTGCGTTTCCAAACCGCACCGCAGGTTGAGGGGACTTCCAGGACCAAAGCATCCATCTGTCTGCCCGACTCCATCATGCTCCTCGCCGCTTCCTGTGGCGTCTCCAACAACGGGGTGCCGGTCGGCAGAATCGGGAGAAATAGAGCGCACTATGGGCAAAAAGGACCTTCATGTTTCCTACCGTCGGAGACATCGATTTGTGTTCGTCG
>DLYX01000362.1:3871-4054 GCA_003447545.1 Deltaproteobacteria bacterium
AAAAAGGACCTTCATGTTTCCTACGGTCAACCACTAGAAATGCATTGATTGCCTCTGCGCAATCTTGTCAACCGGGAGGCTTGCTATAGACTCTAAGTGCGGTACGAGCCGTGCCGCACGTTCACGGCTCGTTGATGATTTTTGGAGGTCATTATGGACAAAACACTGATGCTCGACCCCGGC
>DLYX01000300.1 GCA_003447545.1 Deltaproteobacteria bacterium
TGTGCGTCGTCAAATTGGGGTCGTATTCCAATCTCCCAGCCTCGACCTCCAGCTCACCGTGCGCGAAAACATGCGCCATCAGGGGCACCTCTACGGAATTCGCGGCGCGGACCTTGAAACCCGCATCGACGAAATGCTCGATCAAGTCGGCGTCCGTGACCGCGAGGGCGAGCTTGTGCGGAACCTCTCCGGCGGGCTGCAACGACGAATCGATCTGGCGAAGGGATTGATGCACCGTCCCTCGCTCGTCTTGCTCGATGAACCCACTACCGGCCTGGACCCGGGTGCCCGCCTGGACCTCTGGAGCTACCTCGAGAGGGCGCGCAGCGAGCAAGGCCTGAGCGTTCTGATCACAACACACCTGATGGAAGATGCCGACCGCTGCGATCGACTCCTTTTTCTGGATCGCGGTCAGGCGGCAGCGCTCGACAGCCCGGAAGCGCTGCGCCAGAGCCTGGGCGGCGATGTGGTCACCATTCGGGCCGGCGACCTGGACAATCTCGCCTCGGAACTCTCGACCAAGTTCGGACAAAGCTCCGAAAAAGTGGATGACACTCTGCGGGTCCGACGGGCAGGAGGCCCTGAATTTGTCCCGCAACTCTTCGAAGCCTTTCCAGGTCAGATCGATGCCGTCAGCGTCGGTCGACCGACGCTCGAAGATGTCTTCATGCAGAAGACCGGTCATCGACTCTGGGATCGCGACGGCGACTGAGCTAGGACAAGTGTGTGACTCTGGCAATCGCGACTCTCTGGCGACGAGAAATCGTTCGCTTCTACCGACAACGCAGTCGGATCATCGGAGCGCTCGCGACGCCGATCCTGTTTTGGCTGGTGCTCGGTTCAGGCTTCGCCGGCTCCTTTGAGGCCGGAGAAGGCCTCAGCAGCCTCGGGTACTCTGAATATTTCTTCCCGGGTACGATCGTCCTGGTGATTCTCTTCACTGCAATTTTCTCGACCATCTCGGTAATCGAAGACCGCAAGGAAGGTTTTTTACAAGCCGTCCTGGTAGCGCCGGTGCCTCGATCGGCGATCGTTCTCGGAAAAGTCCTCGGAGGCAGCACTCTGGCTCTCGGACAAGCGCTCCTGCTCCTGCTCGCAGCGCCTCTGGCTGGCCTTTCACCGACCCTGGGCGGTTTTCTCGGTGCCGTCCTCATGCTCGCTGTCATTGCCGTCAGCCTGACGACGCTGGGCTTCATGATCGCCTGGAAGATGGAATCCACCCAAGGGTTCCACGCCGTCATGAACCTTCTTCTGATTCCCATGTGGCTCCTTTCCGGGGCATTCTTTCCCGCGGCTGGCGCCTCGCCATGGATGGGATTTCTGATGCGCCTCAATCCGCTAACTTATGGAATGGCCTCGGTTCGCTGGGCACTTGACCCGAACTCGATCGGTCCCGATTCCAGCATACCGTCGATGGCGATCTCCATTGCCCTAACCTTCGCCTTTGCCATCGCCGCCTTTGTTGCAGCGACGCGCATGGCTTCAGCACCTCTGGACCCGGATCTCGTATGAAACAATCTCGCAGCGGCTTTCTCATTATCGCCGGACTCGTCACAGTCGCCGGTCTGGCCGTCGTAGCTGCCCTGTTGGGGGGACGAACGCGCCCTCCCCTCAGCGTGATTGGGAACGTCCCCGAATTCTCTCTGGTGGATACATCAGGCGAGCCCTTCTCGAACCAGAAACTTGCGGGCAACCCCTACGTTGTGGATCTGATCTTCACCCATTGCGCAGCGATTTGCCCGCGGATGACCAGCGCCATGAACAAGCTGGAAAACGAGACTCGCTCCGTTGAAGGCCTGAAGTTCCTGTCCATCAGCGTCGATCCCGAGCGGGACACACCGGAGGTCCTCGACGCATATGCCGACCGGGTGGGCGCAAATCGCGACCGTTGGTTTTTTCTGACCGGCGACAAACCGGAGATCTGGAACCTCGCCAGCGAGGGCTTGCTGCTCCCACTTCTGGAGGGGAATCAGGAACTGGGCGATGATGAGATCATCCACAGCCAGTATTTCGTCCTGGTCGACGGTGAGGCGCAAATTCGGGGCGTCTACGATATGCGAGATGCCGAGGCGATGCTCCGCCTGCGAGGCGACGTTCGCAGCTTGTCGCCCTGATCCGAGCCAGCATCCGGATCCCGGTCGTCCTCAGAGCAGAAGGCGGCGCGGGAACCAGCAGAAGTCCCGGCCCCTAACAGAATAAGGGTCAACCCTCTGGCTGGTCCTCGGACGCCTCTCGCTCAGCGAGCAGCGACTCGTTGCGTTTGACGGAGCGATAGATCGCGAAGCTGGCTCCGAGAACGATCGCCGGGGGCAAGCCGAGCATCACCACGGTCCCCGACACAAAAGCAGCAGTCCACTCGGTCTCTTCCCCGCCAAAACAGACGAAGCAAGCCCGAGCGACCGAGGGAATCAATGCCCAGAATACAACCCCTAGAGTGGCCAAAGCCGTGCTGATTCTAACGATAGTCATCGCTCAGTGCCCACCTTCCGCGGCTCCGGAGTGATCCTGAAAACCACTGTAGTGAGCGTGTGCCGCAGCCTCTCGCTCACGGATACTGGTCAGTTCCTCTTCGACGAGTCCCAGGTCAGGCATCACGAATAAAAGGAGGACCATGACCAACATGACACAGACGCCGAGAGAGAAGTTGATAAACTTCCCTTCGTCTCTCAAATGCATGAAGAAGGCCCCGATCAGGGTTGCCTTGATCACCGCAATCAAAAGCCCG
>DLYX01000350.1 GCA_003447545.1 Deltaproteobacteria bacterium
CCCCTGCGGGATGACTCTCCGCGATATGAATCGACTGCTTGCGCATCAGGATGGAGGCCTTGCGTTCTCCGAGCAGAATGGCGCGTTGGTCGAATTGCTCTTGCAGCACCCCCCCCTGCTCCGCGAGCGAAGGGCCCGTCTTCTCGCATCCCGCGAGCAGTTCGCGCGCTTGCCGAAAGATCCACGGGTTGGCAATCGCTCCGCGCGCCACGGCAACCGCCTGGACACCGCAGAGTTCCATCATCGAGAAAATATCTTCGGCGGTATCCACGTCCCCTGAGCCGAAGATCAAACGGTCAGGGTAGCGCCGCACCAAATCGGCCAGAGCATTCCAACGCCCACGACCAATATAGCGTTGCTCCACCGTCCGGGAATGTACGGTCGCCCAGGCAAAACCAAGTTCGTAAGCAGCACCAAAAATCCGATCGAAGGCCAGCGCCATTTCCGGAGTATCGTCCCATGCGCGCCGCAGCTTCACGGTGCAAGGCGTTTTCGTCGGCACCGCGCGCCGGACCGCACTCAGGATCTCGATCGCCGTCTCCGGATCGGCCAGCAGATTTCCGCCGCGCGGCCGTCGTTTGGCCAGCTTCGAGGGACACGCCAGATTGACATCCACGACGTCGAATCCCATCTCGACGATAATCCCGGCGGCCGCGGCCATCTCTCCAGCATCGTGACCCACGATTTGGCCGGCAATGGGCCGATCCGCACCGGCCACCCGATCGGGATGCTCCGCGCGCCGTTTACGACGACTGGTCAGCAAGGTGTGATCCAGCATCGACTCGGTCACACAATAGGGTGCACCCAATCGGCGAGCGGTCAGCCGCATCGCATGGTCGGAGTAACCCGCCAGACCCGCTTGAAAAAATGGCACCTCGAAACCCGGCACCAGCGAGGCGATCCGAGGATCCATCGTATGACCCCGGGCAAAGGCCGCTGCGCTCTCGGAGCACCGCTGTTCGCGCAAATCGGGAACCGCACCCGCCATTCAGGCCTCCAGAACGCTCGTATAGGGTGCGCAGGAGCGCCGACGCCGCACGAAGAGCTCAGCCTCGCGCAAGGCCATCCCCCGGCACCGGTGCAGATAGCCAATCGCCGCTGTCGGCGCCCGATTGTAGCCCGCATTGCAGTGGACCAGAACCGCGCCCGATCCCGCGATCATCTCCTCGAGGCAGCCGATCACAGCATCCATTCGGCGGGCAACATCCTGGAGATCGCCATCGATAATCGGCAGGCGGGTAAAACGGATCCCGGCGGAGGCATAAGCCTTTTCGAGATCGCGCTCGACCAGGTTCTTTGCCAGAAGATCCCAGTCATCCTGCAAGGAGAGGACCGCCTCCACGCCGTGCTCGGATCGCAACCAATCCGCGTCGTTCGCGGTCGGAAACGAACCCACAAAAAGCTCGCCTTCCAGAATGGGCGAGATGCTGGGTCGCCCCTCGGGCCGCAGGAAAGGGTGTTGGAGGTCTGCCGGCATTGGTTTCTTCTAGCACGCCAACCGGCAGGCTCAGGACTCCACGACGAGCGTCATCGGGCCATGATTGATCAGATGCACATCCATATCGGCACCAAAAATTCCGCTGGCGACGCCGACACCCGCTTCCCGGAGTATCTCGAGAAACTCAAGATAAAGAGGCTCGGCCCTGGGCGCGGGCGCAGCACGGCTCCACGAAGGCTTGCGCCCCTTTCGGGTATCGCCCCACAAGGTGAACTGCGAAACACAAAGAACTTCCGCCGCCGGAAGTTCTTCCAAGGACTGATTCATCGCGCCGGAAGCATCCTCGAAAATCTTCAGAGAGAGCAGGCGCCGAGCCAGAACACGGACCTCGGCCGAACCGTCTTCGCGGTGAATCCCCAGCAAAATCAACATCCCCGGGCCGATCTGCCCCACGCAGCTTCCCGCCACTTCTACCCGGGCTTGCCGGACTCTCTGCACAACCGCACGCACTCCGGCGGCTTACCTCTTCCGAGTCTGATCTGCACCCTCCTGGCGCCACGTTGCATCTCGCGGCCTCGATTGCGAACTTTCCCTATCAACTTGGCATGGTCTGCCCCGGATAAACCGGCGCCCCCATGCGTAATGGAGGTTCCGATGGCAAAACGGCAGGAAGCCGCAATTGTAGCGACAGCCCGAACGGGTCTGGCGAAATCATTCCGGGGTTCATTCAACATGACCCGACCCGACGATCTGATGGCGCGTTGTATCGAGAACGTTGTGGGGAAGACCACCGCGCTCGACCCGGCTGAAATCGACGACGTCGTTGTGGGCACCGGCTTTCCCGAAGGACCTCAGGGCTTCAACGTTGGCCGAAACGTCGCTGTGCTTGCGGGACTTCCGCTCAACGTTCCCGGCTCCACGGTCAGCCGCTTCTGCTCCTCCGGCCTCAATGCCGTGGCAGTCGCCGCCCATATGGTCGAAAACGAAGGCGCCAACGCCGTGATCGGTGGCGGCTGCGAGTCGATCACCATGATCCAGAACGACATGAACACCACCAACCTCTTCAACCCCTGGCTGATGGAGAACAAGCAGGACATCTACATGCCCATGGGAATCACCGCCGAGAATGTGGCCAAGCGCTACAACGTGACGCGTGAGGTGCAGGACAAGTTGGCCTATGAGTCGCAAATGCGGACGGCCGCCTTTCAGGACTCGGGTACCCTGCTCGAAGAACTCGTCCCGGTCACCACGACATGCCAGGTGAAGGACAAGGAAACCGGCGAAGTTTCCGAGAAGGAAGTCACGGTAACCACCGACGAATGCAACCGCCCCGGCACAACCATGGAAACTCTCGGTGGCCTCGGCGGCGCCTTCGACAAGGAAAACGGTACGGTCACGGCCGGCAACTCCTCTCAGTTCTCCGACGGAGCCGCAGCGCAGCTGATCATGTCGGCCGAACGTGCGGGCCAGTTGGGCATTGAACCCCTCGGCTTTTTCCGTGGCTGCGTCTTTGCGGGCTGCGAGCCGGACGAAATGGGCATTGG
>DLYX01000003.1 GCA_003447545.1 Deltaproteobacteria bacterium
TGCGGTGGGGAGGGAGATGGCGTCCAGCAGGCGCTGGCCGTCCGGGCTGGTGAGGAACAGCACGCTACCACCGGCGCGGGGCGCGAAGCCGAGCGCCGCCTCATCGACTACCAGATGGCCTTGCGGTCCGATCAGCGTTTCGGCCGGGAGTTGGAACTTCGTCAATAGGTCGCGCGCGTTGCTCAGGTAGCATCCGGACAGGTCAACCGTGAGCGGGCTCGGGTTGTGGAGCTCGACCGAGTCAGCCAGCACCTCATTGATAACGGGGTGGTCGAGGGGCCCTGAGGGGATGGGGTCCGGACCGCCGGGCGATCCCCCAACGTGGTGGCTGGCCGACCAGGCGCGGGCACTCGTCTCACCGTAAGACGGGCGCGCCAGAATGAGGGAATGCCCGGTGCCGTCGGCAGCGATCGGCCACGGGTGCCGGTCGTCGTAGTCCGTCGCCCAGACGATCGCACCGGAGGGTTTGCGCAGGCGCACGCGACCACCGCTATTGGGGAGGCTGCCGGTGAATGGACCCAACACGCCGGTGATGGCGTAAGTCGATTCGACATCGGCCACCGAACGAGCCACGACGAGATAACCCAGCGGCGGGATGGTCGTCCCGTCGGGGAAAACGAAGTCGGCATCGCCGCTCAGGTGCCAGCCGCCGAGGTCGGTGGGCCAAGGCTCACTGTTGTAAATCTCGATGAACTCCAGCTGGTCTGCCGCGGTCGAAGCGGCGGGGTGGTAATGGATTTCCGAAACGATGAGGCCTGACCGGCGACTGCTCGGATTCGGTCGTTCGAAGCTGCGCTGTTCAGGGGTCGGGAAGAAGACGTCGAGCGTCGCCTGGCTGGTGGTCGTGCCGAAGGCGTTGGTGATCGCCACCTCATAGAGCCCGGCATCTGCGAGCGTAGCCACATCGACCAGGTAGTTTGCGTCGGTCGCCCCAAGGATCTCTACCCCGTCGAGCTGCCACTGGTAGCTGATCGGTCCGGCACCTGCAGCAGCTACCGAGAGCGAGATCGGATCGCCGGTCCACGCCTCCCCGCCGGCAATCGGCGTGAGCAAGACCGGCGCGGCCTCGATGTTTTGGGTGACCTCGATCGTCAGGTTGTCCAACCGCACATCCATCAGCGGGGATTCCGATTCCTGCCCGCCCTGGTGGGCGCGGAGCTCGATAAGGCGGCTGGTCTGGTTGTCCCAGGTCACCGGCCAGGTCCCGAGGGTCAGGGTGGCTCCGCCGATCGAGTAGACCACCGACACCTGCGGGGTCGGCCCGATCTCATCGACGATGATCTCCAGGTGGTAGAGGTCCCCCCAGCGGTCGGTCGACGAGTGGATCCCGGAGGCGACCAAAGCCCCGTCCATCCAGGTGGTGAACCTGCCGTCGCCACGCAGGAGGATGGCAAAATCAGCCGATGGATGGTTCGGCCCACGGATGCCAGCCTCCCCGGCGCCGACAGCGACGTCGCCAATCGAGATTGCAAACCACTCGTCGGTCACCGCCACACTGTTGCGCGCTGCATAGGCGTCGAACCCGATCTGCCACTTGCGCCCAGCTAGGATCGCGCCAAAATCGCGGTCCAGATCGGCGGCGGCCTGGCTCGCCGAAGCAATCGCCTTGGTGCGCACTAGCAGGACGTCACTCGGCCCGAACCGCGCGTTGTCGTTTTCGAGGAGCAGGCCATTGCTCGAGTGCCCGATGTCGTCGGTCTCCGTGTAGGTCGAAGTCAGCGTGCTGCCCGCCTGCCGGTCGGGGATCCCCTGGTTCTCGTCGCTGCTCTTGGTGCCGGACGCCGGGGTGAAGGTGAAGGGATCGACGAATGCGATCGAGCCGGAGTATTCGTCGGTCCGGACAACGAAAGCGGCGGCCACCGCCTTTCGCGGATCACTCGTCGCGCAGGAATAGGCATGGGTTCCCGCCGCGACCTCGGCCTCAAAGCCCGCCGCGCCCCGGGACGAGCCGATGTTGCCGCTCGCGTAGATCTCGCCTAGCGGCGCGCCTACCGCCATCGCCCCGCCTCCGTTAGCATTGAAGCTCGCTACCAAGAAGGCATCGTCCGCGGTCGTGGTGATGTTCACGGTGTCCGAACCATCGTCACCGGCGCCGGTGGCGTGCAGCTCGACCGCTTGACCTTCCGCGCTGAGCGAAACGACCCCGATGCCGACGCCATTCACGGTCGCGACTCCGGAGTAGTCGACGACCAAGTCGGCCGCCCCACCCGCGTAGTTGCCGGCCGCCAGGTCCAGATACCAGATATCGGCGGACCCGCCGGATACCGCTGCGGCCAGCGTCTCACCGGCGTAGGTTACCGAGTAGGCCCCCCCACTCTTCTCGTGACTGAGCACAACAACCAGCAGGTCGGCTGAAGCGTCGGCGTCGAACGACAAGGTTGTGGAGCTTCCACCCAGCGGCCCGAGCTCGACCAGCGAATCGCTTTTGATCGCGTCGATTCCGGCGGCGAACGAGAGCGGCGCCGCTGCAAGGGTCGCAGCCAGCAGAATGCAGGGGATCTGATTCGAATTTGCTCTCATGGATGAAGGATAGCTCGGTTTGCGAGCTTTTGCAGCTCCATGTTGATCGCCGGCAAACAGTGGTTGTAGCCACCAAGATCAGGCGGCAGATCTCGAGCTGCACCGTGGACTTGTTGGAGAAAGGGTCACCCCTCGTCGACGCGCTCGTCGACGCGGAA
>DLYX01000513.1 GCA_003447545.1 Deltaproteobacteria bacterium
ATCGGATGGCGGGAAAAGCGAATCACCGGAGACGAATATATCGCCTTCGTGGACCAATTTGTTGCCGCGGTCAAAAAGATCTGGCCCCACGTCCTCCTGCAGTTCGAAGACTTTGCCTTCCAGCATGCCACACCCTTGTTAGCTCGCTATCGCGACCAGCTTTGCATGTTCAACGACGACGTTCAGGGCACCGCCTCGGTGGCCCTTGGGACAGTCCTCTCTGCTGTGGAAGCTGCGGACAGCCATCTGAAGGATCAGACCGTCGCCATCCTTGGGGGCGGATCAGCCGGTTGCGGAATCGCCGAACAGATCATTGCCGGCATGGTGGAAGATGGGCTCTCGGAACAGGAGGCTCGCGGTCGACTCTATATGGTCGATGTGAACGGACTCCTGGAAGACAATATGAAGGGCCTCTCCAGTTTCCAGCAGAAACTCGCCCAGCCTGGCGATCGGTTGAAGGATTGGAAACGAACGGGGAAAGATCAGCAGATCACCCTCGCTGACGTGGCGCGGCAAGCCAAACCAACGATCCTGATCGGCGTCTGCGGACATCCGAACTTGTTCACCGAAGAAATCATTCGCTGTATGGCCGAGAATACAAAACGCCCGATCGTATTCCCGCTCTCCAACCCCACGTCGCGCATCGAGGCGGCGCCCAGCGATATTATTGAGTGGACCGATGGCCAGGCGCTGATTGCTACCGGAAGCCCGATCGATCCGGTGACCTACAAGGGCAAGACCTACCCGATTGCCCAGTGCAACAATACCTACATCTTCCCCGCCTTCGGCCTCGGGGTGGTCGCGGGGAATGTGACGCGCGTTTCGGACGAAATGTTCCGGGAAGCCTCTCGGACACTGGCATCATGCGCGGCGAGCGAGCGCAAAAAAACGGGTGCTCTGCTTCCTCCGTTGCCGTCGATCCGCGAGGTCAGCAAGGATATTGCCTTTGCGGTGGCCAGCAAGGCGCAGGAACAGGGGCATGCTCCCAAAACAACCCCCGAGGAGCTGCGCGCAAAAATCGAGCAGAAGTTCTGGGATCCCGCCTACGACAGCTAGGTCCGGGTCCAAACCGGATCGCGGGAAAACCGCCACGGGACCCCGCCCCCGGGTCATTTCGTAAAGGGACTTGACCGAATCGGGGTCGAGTCCTAAGACAAGGGACAGACGCCGGATTCTGCCCGGCCTCAGAAGGGAATCCATCATGTCACTGGAAGTGCTCGCGCCCGAAACGCGCAATTTCATCGACGGGGAGTTGGTAGAGGGCTCCACCGGTAAACGTTTCGAGAACATCAACCCGGCCAGCGGCGAAAGCATCGGCACTTGTGCCGACGGTACGTCGCTCGACATGGAAACCGCGATCGCGGCGGCAAGGAAGGCCTTCGACGAAACGGATTGGTCGCGGAACGCGCCGCTTCGCGCGAAATGCCTGCGACAGATTCATGAAGGGCTCCAGAGTGAGACCGAACAGCTGCGCGCCATCGTCACGGCGGAGGCCGGAGCCCCCGTGGCCCTCTCGAGCTTCATGCAAATCGATGGTCCTATCGAGCATATGGCGTATTGGGCCGAGAAAGCCGCTACCTTCGAGGCCGAGTCCGAAATGTCCGACATCCCTTTTTTCGGCCAGCAGAACCGCAGGATTCTGCGCCGCGAGGCGGTGGGCGTTGTAGGTGCCATAACTCCGTGGAACGTCCCTCTCTACCTGAATATCGCCAAGATCGGCCCGGCGCTGGCCTCGGGTTGCACCGCGATTCTCAAGCCGGCTCCGGATACCCCCTGGTCGGCAACCCATATCGGAAAGATCCTGGCCCAGACCGATCTCCCGCGCGGAGTCCTGAGTATTGTCGCCTCCTCCGACCACCTTGTCGGCGAGGCATTGTCCACTGATCCGCGGATCGATCTGGTCACCTTCACTGGTTCGACCGCCACGGGGAAGCGGATCATGTCCTGCGCTGCCGACACCGTGAAGAAAGTTTTCCTCGAACTGGGCGGCAAAAGCGCCTCGATCGTTCTGGACGACGCCAATTTGGAAGCCGTCCTGCCGCAGGCCGCCATGACCTGCGTCCACGGTGGTCAGGGCTGTGCGATTACCACTCGATGGTTGGTCCCCCGAGCCCGCTACGAAGAAGCTCTGGGGATTCTCGAGAAAGCCTTCTCCAACTGGAATTTCGGCGATCCCACAGATCCAACCAATATGCAGGGCCCTCAGGTCTCCAAGCGGCAGCAGGAGCGCGTCCTTGCCTATATCGAAAAGGGCAAGGCCGATGGCGCCCGTTTGATCGCTGGCGGGGCAGCCGGACCAGGACCGGGCTTCTATGTGCAACCCACTCTCTTTGCCGATGTGGACCCCGCGAGCACAATCGCGCAAGAAGAGATTTTCGGTCCGGTTTGCTGCGTCATTCCTTTTGACGACGACGATGATGCCGTGCGCATTGCGAATGATTCGGTTTACGGACTCTCAGGTTCCATTCATTCCGGCAGCGAAGAACGAGCGCTTGAAGTTGCACGTCGCATTCGCACGGGAACGATCGCACTCAATGGGGGCCAGTGGTTTCATGTCGACACTCCCTTCGGTGGTTACAAACAAAGCGGCCTCGGCCGCGAGAATGGCCAGATGGGATTCGAGGAGTACCTCGAGACCAAGGTCATGTCGCTTCCCCCGAGAAGCTGAGGCAACCCATGGAGTTTTCCCCCTACGCTTACGAGTTCCACGAGGATCCCTATCCGATCTACAAGCAGCTTCGTGAAGAAGCGCCGGTCTACTACAACCCCAAAGAGGACTTTTGGGCTCTTTCCCGCCACCGTGATGTGATCGCAGGCTTCAAGGATACGGATCGATTTTCGAATTCACATGGCGTCTCCGTGGACCCTTCGGCCGCTGGGCCGGCGGCTCGAGTCGGGACATCTTTTTTGGGAATGGACCCGCCCGAACACACAAGCTTTCGCTCACTCATCTCCAAGACCTTCACGCCGCGGCGCGTTTCGGCTCTGGAACCGCGAATCCGCGAGCTGACCATCGAACATCTGGATCGCCTCGTTGGTGCCGGGGATTGTGATGCCATCAATGACTTCGCCGGCCTGCTGCCGATGGACGTCATCAGCGAGATGTTTGCCGTCCCCCGCGAGGACCGGGCCGAATTACGCCGTCACTCGGATATTCTCGTCCATCGAGAACAAGGAGAAAACGATTTACCCCCGACAGCTGGTATCGCGTTCGGGGAAATCCGGCAGTACTTTCAGGATCACATAAAGAAACTTCGGGCTAATCCTGGCGAGGACCTGCTTTCCTCGATGATTGCCATGATTCCCGAGCATGACATCCTCAACGAAGAGGAGCTGCTCTCCTTCTGCAATCTGCTGATTGTTGCGGGCAACGAGACCACCACCAAGCTCCTCGGCAATGCACTCTATTGGCTTTCGCTGAACCCCGGCGAACGACAGAAAGTACACGGGGACGCGAAAAGAATTCCCGACTGGGTCGAAGAAACGCTGCGCTATGACAACTCGACCCAACTCCTGATGCGCCTCATGCTCGAGGACGTAAAAATCGACGATATCACCATT
>DLYX01000036.1 GCA_003447545.1 Deltaproteobacteria bacterium
CAATTTTCGGGAGATCGCGCAGCCACCCGGAAATCCGCGATCCCGAAAAGCCCAAGCAATACAGGCCCTAATCAATGCCGGGGGCGGGACTTGAACCCGCACGGGGCTTACGCCCCAGAGGATTTTAAGTCCCCTGCGTCTACCAATTCCACCACCCCGGCGAGGGCCTGCATTTCTTCTTTTACGTCCTGCTGGTGCCGATTGCGGCGAAGCTCAGGGCAGGTCAACGATGCGGAGTCCGCCTTTGCCGTTGCCGGATAATCCGACCTTGCCCGCAAACAATGCTTCGAGACGTGCGCCGGCTATATCGGCACGCCAACCGTTGGTCAGTCGGCCGCTCTCGCGACCCCAGGCCAGCGCCTGGATGTCGGCGCGGGTAGCGAGCATGGATGGCTCGATGCCCGTCTCGGACGAGATCTGGGCGACCAATGCCTGCCCCAGAGCCAGCGTGGCTCCGAGGTCGTCGCCGGGCGCCTGTCCCTTGGGGGGGCGTCTGAGGTCATCTGGTTGAAGCTCGCTTCCCTTGGCGACTGCCTCCAGGATTCCTTCTTCAGCCCCATTTTTGCCGTAGCGGCCGTCAAAGCCCCGCACGCGACTGAGTTCTTGCGAATTCATCGGGGCGCGCTGGACGATGCTTGCGAGGCCAAGGTCCGGGAGGACGAAGCGTGGCGGCAAGTCGCGCTTTTGGGCAGCGCGCTCACGCCATGCCGCCACACATTGGGCAACGCCGACATTCTTGCCGCGAAGGTTACGGGAGCCTTTGATCTTCCACCACGCGGTGTCCGGATCCAACGGAGCGACGTTTTTATTGCGGACGCGCTCGCATTCTTCTTCGATCCATTCGCGAGTTCCGTTTTTGTCCGCCCGTGACAGCAACTCCCGGCGCATCGGCAGGAGGTATTCGACGTCGGATGCGGCGTACCGAATTTGGCCCTGGTCCAGGGGTCTACGGGTCCAGTCCGTCAAGCGGTCTCCTTTGGGGAGATTCTTGTTCTCGAGCGCTTGCACCAACCGCGCAAGTGAGGCGAGGCCCATCCCGAGGAAGGCGGATGCGATTTGTGTGTCGAACAGACGCCGCGGTACTCGCTGGCAGGCGCGATAGAGTACCTCGAGGTCCTGGTCCGCCGCGTGGAGGATCGCAAGCGCGTCGCTTTCCAGCAGCGTTCGCATGCTCTCGAGGTTCAAGGGCAAGGGGTCGATCACTACGATGGTCTGATGGCCATCTTCTTCCCACGCGATCTGCAGCAGCGCCAGGTGCGGGAAGTAGCTCTTCTCGCGGTGGAATTCGGTATCCAATGCGTATGCGTCAACTCCGGCGAGTTTATGCATCAGTGCATCGAACTCTTCCTGCGTATCGATCCAGCCTATCTCGGACATGCTTGTTGCCTACCTCGCTGTCCTGCGCAAAAGAGGCGGCGGCCGGATTTGAACCGGCGAATAAAGGTTTTGCAGACCTTCCCCTTAGACCACTTGGGTACGCCGCCTTGCGCAGGCTCCGGCACATGTCCGGCAAGAGGGAATTACCACAGGAAGCCGGACTGGGCTAGTGGGCATTCTCAGGGTTTGGAAGGCGGAGTCCTGCCTGCCTTCGCAGAGGGTCGCTGATCATTTGCGCGCCGCATGGCATCGCTGAGGTGGGACCTTGCGACCGCTGCCCACTCGCTCCCGGGCTCGAGTTCGAGGAATCGTTGCCAATGCTGTTGCGCCAGAAGCCAGCTCGAGAGTTTCTCGGCGACCAGAGCCAGATTGAAGTGAGTATCCGCGTAGCCGGCCCATAGATCGAGGGCCGCACGGTAGGCACGCATTGCGCCCAGAAGGTCGCCAAGTTCATCCGAGGCATTGCCGAGATTGAAATGAGTCCGGGGGTTGGAGGGGTCGATCGCACAAGCGCGACCGTAGGCTTCCTGGGCCAGATCAAAGTGACTCATCTCGTAGTACACGTTGCCCAGATTGATCAGCGAAGGAACGTGATCGGCATCGATCTCCAAGGCTCGCTTATAGGCCGCGATTGCAGTGGGAAAGCTCGATCGGTCTCGATCCGCGCAGAACCCGACATCGAACCATGCATCGGCGGAATCCTGATCGAGTCGCAGGTCAATTCGTTTCGGCCGGGGCCGCACGTCTTCTGTCGGAAAGCGAAAGGAGTACTGTCCTTCGTTGGCGGGCGCGAGCCGGACGATGATCTGAGGCATGCGAAGGCCGACAGCAAGATACTTATCAACGAGACGCAGGACCCGAAGGTCCTGAAATCTATATCCGGCTCCGTTGGGCAAACGTACGGGCGCAAGAAGCCCATGGTCTTCCAGCGTGCGCCTTCTCTGCCACGTTACCCGCGGATAGAGTCTGGCCGCCTGCGCCGAGGGGAGAAGATCTTCGAGGTCGCGTGCCGGCTCCGGGGCCGCACCCTTCAGAGCCTGTCCGACAGACTCCAGAAATTGTTTCTCGGTAAATACCCGGGCGGATGTCTGCTTGCTGCGTTGGCTACCGCCGGCCACAACCAGAACCTCGGGATCCTGATCGACAGCGATGCCACCGGAGCGCCGGACCAGACGACGCGCCTCCTTCTGGTCGCACGTGAGAAGCCTTCCGACGAACGCCACCCTTTTACCCGAGAGCGACAGCTCCCCGGCTTGCTCCGTTTTTGCGCTAACCTGTCCCACGACAGGATATCGGATCGCCTAGAATCCGTGCGAAGTCAATCCGGACGCAAGGCACTCCTGTGCGGGGTCATCCTCTTTGGCCGTCTCGGCGTGGCGAATCGCGTCCCGCATGGCCCCTTCGGGTGTGTCACCGGCACCGTGCACGCCAAGTTCGGGCACCTCGGCGTCGTACTCATGCGAGTCGTCCCGCCACTGCACAACGATGCGATAGCGAAATGGTGGAAGTGGCCTGGTCTTGGTTTGCGTGTCGGTATTTTGCGCGGATTCTCCCGGTCGGCCCTTGGCTTCATTCACCACCAGACGTCGCCCGCGATAGGAGGTTTCGTTCAATTCCTCGATAGCCCGTGCCAAAACCGAGGGGTCCTGCATTTCCACAAATGCATATCCCCGGCTTCGTCCGGTTTGGCGGTCAGTGATCACGCGGATATTGGAGATGTCGGAGTACTTTTCGAAAATTTCGCGAAGGTCGGCTTCGGTTGTGGTGAAAGGGAAGTTGCTGACGAAAAGAGTGTTCGAGGACATGAACGAAAGTTAGCACGACTCGAAACGCCGAAGGTAGCAAAAAAAAGAGGAGAAGTGCGAACTTCTCCTCTTTTGTTTCGCATAGTGAGAGCGGGTGACCGGGGTCGAACCGGCGACCTCAACCTTGGCAAGGTTGCGCTCTA
>DLYX01000444.1 GCA_003447545.1 Deltaproteobacteria bacterium
GCTGTTGGGCGAGATCGCCGAGATCTCCGGAAAGATCCGGACTCGGATCTTATGGCATCGCCAGTGTAAAAATACCACCTCAGTTGCGGTGCGTCGAGCAAACCGTCATCTCTCAAAATGATGATGATTTTCGTTTCCTTGATCGTTGGCGTGGTGATTTTCTGGCTGCTGGCTCGGTTCAAATTGGCGGGGCAGGATCTTGGCGTTTTTGACGAGCCCCGTCCGGCGACTTTCGGCGGAAGGGTCGCGGCAAGTCCCGAACATGCAGCCGTTGTGGAACGGATCCTCAAGCTCGGCGCAGGCGCACGAGGGCGCGTCGGTCAGTCAGAGCGTATCCGTCGCATGCGCGATGCTCTGGAGCAGGCTTTTGGCCAGACCGAGGTCGATGCCGAAATCTGTCCGATGAGCGCAGGCGGAGTTCCGGCCGAATGGGTGTTGTCCTCCGGCGCGGATCCGAACCGTCGGATGCTCTACCTTCACGGTGGCGCCTTCATGGCCGGGAGTCCGAAAAGCCACCGCCCGTTGACGGCGCGCCTGTCGGCCGAGAACGGTGCGGCTGTATTGTCGGTCGATTATCGCTTGATGCCCGAAAACCGGCGGCTGGATTGTCTCGCGGATTGCGCCGCCGCCTACCGCTGGATTCTCGAAAATGGTCCAGGGGGTAAAGCGCCGCTCGACACACTTTTTGTGGGTGGTGATTCGGCCGGCGGGAATCTCGCTCTCGCGGTGATCGCCTGGGCGCGCGATGAAGGCCTCCGTCCGGCAGACGCAGCGGTGGCCTTTTCGCCGCTCACCGACTCTACCTACAGCGCACCAAGCCTGCGCTCGAATCTCGCAACGGATCCAATGTTGGCCGAGACCTTTCGACAGGTGCAGAGGTTGCCCCGTTCTCTCCTGCTTTGGGGAAGCTTTCTCCTCATGCGAGTGCGTCCACAGGACCCTCGCGTATCTCCGGTGTTTGGCTCGCTCGCCGGCCTGCCGCCCGTGCTGGTGCAGGCGAGCACCGCAGAAGTTTTAATTGACGACGGTCGGCGTTGGGTGAACAAGGCGAGCGCGGAAGGAACAGACGCAACCCTGCAATGCTGGCCGGGACTCGTCCACGTCTTTCAGGCATTTGTGCCGGATCTGCCGGAGGCGAACGAGGCGCTTGCCGAGGTCCGGAAGTTCTTTGATCTCCACGCGCCCCGATCGGCTGACGGGCGGGGAGGGAGCAAAGTTTCCGAAGGAGCTTGAATCCCGAACTCTCCTGAACCCTCCGCGGCCGCAGGCCAGGTGATCCTTCTCCTAGTTGGCTGCCTCTGCCTCCAGCGGCGCGTCTTCGGCTCTCTGCGCGGCAGGGCTTCCTGCTTCAGCGATCGGCTTGGCGTCGGCTGCCGGCGCGGACTCGGGCGCTACTTGAGCGGCGGGTTCCGCCGGAGCTACTTCCAGAGGCAGCGGGTCGATCGGCTGGGCCAGCGGTGGTGCTTCGACCGGCGCACTGTCTGTCACCGATACCGTGAGGCTTCGGGTCGATAGCCAGGTCAGGCCCAATGACGTCACCATGAAGAGGATCGCGGTGCCAGTGGTCAGTCGGGTCAGAAGGTTGCCGGCGCCCGAGGAGCCGAAAACCGTTTGACTCGAACCGCCGCCAAAAGCGGCTCCTGCATCAGCACCTTTCCCGGTCTGCAGCAGCACCACGCCGATCAGGAAAAAGCACGATAGAATGTGCACGATTGTGATTGCCATATCCATAAATCTTACCCCTCAAAAGAGATGATACGGGAAAACGAATCAATTTGCAGGCTGGCGCCCCCAACCAATGCGCCGTCGATATCAGGCTCGGCCATCAAGCCGTCGACATTGTCCGGTTTCACGCTGCCGCCGTAGAGAATTCTCATGCGGGCGGCGTCCAGATCCATCCCCGCCAGCGCGGCTCGCAGTTCCGCGTGGACCTCTTGGGCCTGCTCTCGGGTGGCGACCCGGCCTGTGCCGATCGCCCAGATCGGCTCGTAGGCAACGGTGACCCGCTCCGGTTCGGGAATCGAGACTCCATCGAGCGCGGCTCGCGCCTGACCGGAGACGACGCTCAGGGTCTCTCCGGCATCACGTTGCGCGAGAGTCTCGCCGACACAGAGGATGACATCGAGGCCGTGAGCGAGAGCACTTTTGACTTTTTCATGAATCAGGGAATCGCTTTCGCCGAACAACTCGCGCCGTTCTGAATGTCCCAGGATGACCGAGGTCACGCCGATCTCCAGGAGCATATGCGGAGAGATCTCTCCGGTGAAGGCGCCTTTGGCTTCGTGATGCATGTTCTGGGCTGCGACCTGAATCCGGCTGTCGCGCGTTTGCGCGCAGACAGCGGCCAGCGCGGTATAGGGTGGGGCTACGATTACGGAGCGATCGGCATGGCTGTCTGCGGCCTGGCGAAGTCCCCCCACGAGCTCATCGGCCTCGGCGAGAGTGCCGTGCATTTTCCAGTTTCCTGCGAGAATCGGAGTTCTTGCCATTTCTTCCTCCTCGATCAATCGAGAGCAGCTACGCCCGGTAGTGTTTTTCCTTCGAGAAATTCCAGCGAGGCGCCGCCACCGGTCGAGACGTGCGAGACCTGATCGGCAACTCCGGCACGGCCCAGCGCGGCAACGGAATCTCCGCCTCCGACGACGGTCATGGCTTCGGCCGCGTCGGCCATCGCCTCTGCGACCGCGATCGTCCCGCCGGCAAACTCATCAATCTCGAAGATGCCCATCGGACCATTCCAGAGGATGGTCTTCGCACCCGCAATCTCGGCTGCATAGGCTGTCCGGGTCTCGGGTCCGATGTCCACGCCCAGCCATTCAGCGGGTATCTCGAGGCCACAGATCTCTGTGGATGCGCCCGCGGACGGGGCATCCGCGATAATATGGTCGGTCGGCAGGAGCAGTCGGACTCCCTTGTCGGTTGCCGCCGCCAACGTTGCCGTGGCAAGCTCGAGTTTGTCTTCCTCCACCAGGGAATTGCCCGTAGTGAAGCCCTGCGCGCGGAGGAAGGTGTAGGCCATCGCGCCGCCGATCAGAATGGCATCGGCGCGCTCCATCAGATTCTGGATGACAGTGATTTTATCCGAGACCTTCGCGCCTCCGATGATGGCGACAAAAGGGTTCTCTGCGCTGCCGAGAAGCGTCCCGAGGCTGGAAAGTTCCTTGGCCAAAAGAAGTCCGGCGGCACGCTCTCGCGCCCGGGCGGGGACGCCTGCTGTCGAAGCATGGGCCCTGTGTGCGGCGCCGAAAGCATCGTTCACATAGACGTCGGCCAAAGCGGCGAGGGCCTGAGCGAAATCAGGGTCGTTCGCTTCTTCTCCCGCATGGAAGCGCAGGTTCTCGAGAACCAGGATCTCGCCGTTCTTCATGGAAGCCACGCGTTGTTCGACCTCCTGGCCGATACAGTCGCCCACGAAATCGACCGGTAGTTCCAATAATTCGCCGAGGCGATGGGCGGCAGGTTGGAGGCTGAGGGATGCTTCGGGTCTCCCTTTGGGACGGCCCATATGCGAGGTGAGAATGACTTTGGCTCCAGCGGCCACGGCATGTCTCACGGTTTCCAGTCCGGCCCGGATTCGAGAGTCGTCGGTAATGCGTGAAACGTCCCCGCTCTTGTCGAGGGGGACGTTATAATCCACACGGATCAGCACCTGGCGACCCGCCAGGTCCAATTGATCGATCGTTTTCATGAAGAGTGCGCCGCCTTAGAGACGTGCGCCGATATATTTCATCACATCGACCATGCGGTTCGAGAAGCCCCACTCGTTGTCGTACCACGAAAGAACCTTCACGAAGTTATTATCCATCACCTTGGTCAAAGGGGCATCGAAAACGGACGAGTAACTCGTGTGGTTGATGTCGATCGACACGATGGGCTCGTCCGAGTAGGCGAGAACGCCAGCCATCGGGCCGTCGGCCGCAGCCTTGATCGCGGCGTTGATGTCCTCTGCGGTTGCCGACTTCTCGAATTCGCAAGTGAGGTCGACCACGGAGGTATTCGGCGTTGGAACCCGGACAGCCATTCCATCGAGCTTGCCCTTGAGTTCCGGCAAGACCAGAGCCACCGCCCGGGCGGCGCCCGTTGTGGTCGGGATCATCGAGAGGGCCGCGGCACGCGCGCGACGCAAGTCGCTGTGCGGCAGATCGAGGATTTGCTGATCGTTGGTGTAGGAATGCACGGTGGTCATCAGGCCGCGCTTGATGCCGAAGTTATCGTTCAGGACCTTGGCGAACGGAGCCAGGCAGTTGGTCGTACAAGAGGCGTTGGAGATGACATGGTGGGCCGCTGGATCGTAGTCGGTGTGGTTCACACCGTAGACGACCGTGAGATCCACGCCGCCTGCGGGGGCGGAGATAATCACTTTCTTGGCACCGGCAGCGATATGAGCGGATGCCTTTTCCTTGCTGGCAAAGAATCCGGTGGATTCGACGGCGATATCGATTCCCAGATCGCCCCAGGGCAACTTGGCGGGATCTCTTTCCGACAGGACCTTGATTTTGCGGTCACCGACGATCAGCGTATCGCCATCGTGAGAAACACCTTCCAGTCGACCGTGGATGGAGTCGTATTTGAGCAGGTAGGCAAGCGTTGCCGCGTCTGTGTGGTCATTGACCGCAACGACCTCGACTTCGGGTTGTTCCAGGGAGGCGCGGAATACATTACGCCCGATTCGTCCAAATCCATTGATGCCGACACGAGTTGCCATTTTCTCTCCTTCTGACGCATGCGGGACGGGTTCCTGGCCCGGTGCCCCGCGTTGGGAAAATTCCCGCAAATCCTAGACATCGGAGCGCCCGCGCACAACCCGAAGATATTTTGGGGCCCGGGAGGAGTTGACGCGGGCGGTCCCAACAGGATTATTGAGCAGGTGGGGCGGGGGGTATTCCCGCCATGGTCGTGAAGAACGAGGCAAGGGGGCTGTGGGGTGATCGAGCATCTGTTTGCGGGGACTGGGCCCGTGGTGATGGGGGTTCTCTGGATCCTGCTGGGCTGTTCGGCCGGAAGTTGGGGCATTACGGCCTTCAAACTGGGCCAATTGCGCCGGGCGCGGCGCCAGTCCATTCGTTTCGTGAAAATCTTTTGGGAATCCAAGAGCTTGGGCCAGATCCAGACAGCCAGTCTCGATTACGAGCAGAGCCCCGTCGCCCAGGTTTTTCGCGCCGGCTATCAGGAATTGATGCGCCTCACGCGGGGAAAACGTCGCGAAGAAGGCGACTCGGAGATCGAGCTGGCGGGTTCCGCAAATGTCGAGCGAGCGATGCGCCGGGCGACCAATCTGGAACTGACCCGGCTCGAGAAGAACCTCACATTCCTGGCAACGACGGCCTCGACAGCCCCTTTTATCGGTCTTTTTGGCACCGTATGGGGAATCATGAATGCGTTTCAAAGCCTCTCGACCGAGCAAGTCTCGACGATTCAGGCAGTCGCTCCGGGGATCTCGGAGGCGCTTGTGGCCACAGCGGTGGGGCTCGCGGCGGCGATCCCGTCGGTGG
>DLYX01000361.1 GCA_003447545.1 Deltaproteobacteria bacterium
GCAAGGGGCTTCCCTCCGTCGGGTCCTCTCAGGCAGTTCTTGAGTTTTCGGTGTCGCCGAGCCGATCCTTACGGCGTGCTGGTCCTGGCGAGATCCGTCTCGCCGGAGCGGAAGCTCAGGAAGGCGTCGCCTTGTCTTCAGTGACGGGTGCAGCCGCAGTTTCGGTTTCTTCTTCCGCCATTCCGATGGTGTGCAAACCGCATTCGGTTTTGCCGCGCCCGGCCCAGCGGCCGGCTCGTTCATCCTCGCCGGCGAGGACGGGGCGCGTGCAAGGCGCGCAGCCGATACTGGCATAGCCTTGATCGAAAAGGGCATGCGTCGGGATCTCATGCTTCTGCATGTATTCCCAGGTGTCTTTGGCTTTCCAATTCGCCAGCGGATTGATCTTCACAATCCCGCCGCCGAGTCGTTCGAGAATGGACATGCCCGCTCGTGTTGTGGCTTGATCTCGACGACGACCGTTGATCCAGGCCGACACGCCATTGAGAGCCAGCTGCATCGGATCGACCTTGTTGATCTTGCAGCAAAGGTCCGGGTCGGTCTCGTACAATGTGTCGCCGTGAGTCGCGAGGAATTCGCCCCTCGGCATGGCTGAGGTCAGATTTCGAATTTCGAGGCCGAACTTGTCGACCAATTCGTCGCGGTAGGCCAAAGTTTCCGCAAAATGATATCCGGTGTCGATGAACAATACCGGCGTCTCGGGTGCGATTTCTCTGAGCATATGGGCGATCACGACGCCCTCATGCTGGAAAGACATCGTCAAAACCGCATCGGGAGCGTAGGTATCCGCCACCCCCCGAAGGATTTCTTCGGGGGTCTGGGTTTCGGCAATCTCGTTCTGTATTTTCAGATCCAAGGCTTTGGCTCCGGTGACTCGCGATCAGAATTACCATAGGTGCCGAATTGCGGCAATTTCTTAGTTTTCACGCCCGTAGCCCCCGGGAATCACCATTCCGACGCCGTGGCGCCAAAAGCTTCCTCTCCCAGAATGCGGGAGAAACCTTCGCCAGTCGGGGTTGTATGCAGCTCGACCCTATAGGGTTTGAGGATTTTCGTCAGGGAGTCGCGGTGCGCCTCGATCGAACGCGCCACGGAAGAATAGCCATGTTCCGCGGCCCGGCGACGCGCGCTGAAGTCGAGGGGGAACATCCGAAAAAACGTCTCGTCGCTATCGCCCGGTTCGATGAGCAGGATATCTCCGCGAAACTCCGGGTCCTCCCGGTACTGCTGGAGCCCGAGATGGAGTCGCGAGTGGAGGAGCGCTCGGAAGACCTGATTCATCACGACGAACAAGCCTCGATCGCTCAGAGTGCTTCCGTCGGCGATTCGTCCTCCGCGCATTTGCGGACGATTGTTGAAGGGGCGAAACGGATTATACGCAAGAATCAGATTCGCTCCGTTTTCGATCGCGACATCGATGTTGGCTGTGCGGCGAACGCCACCGTCAACATAGTCGACCCCGCGCAGTCGAGCCGGTTTATAGAAGCCCGGCATGGCGGTGGACGCTTGAATCGCCTCGGAGATCGATAGACGCTCCTCTTCTTCGGGCCCGAAGACGACTCGTTGGGCCGAGTCGAGATTTACCGCGGCAACGTAGAGCCTCTTGCCGCGCTCGCGCCTGAGGGTCTCGAAGTTATTGCTGATGCCGCGAGCGGCGAAGCCGCGACGCACAAAGCGCTCGATCCCCGCGTTGTCGAACGCTCCGGCAGGCAGGTAGTCGAGCGGGAAGGGGAAACTTCGATTGGTCTGCAAGCCACGCACGACCTCGGAGGCCAGCCGCTCGAGAGCATCACGACTGGGGGCGCTTGTGCAGGCTCGCAGGGGTTCCTGCAAGCGGCGGTATGTCGTCGGGCTGCGAAGCAGGACTTCGGCAAATGCACCCGGCAGATAGCTGAAGAAGTCGGTCACGAATTCTACCGGCTTGGTCAACATCTCGGCCAGATTGGGCCGATAGAAATCGCGCAACCGGAACTCGGCCAGCTCTCCCTCGCCGCCGAGTGCTGCCATTAATTGTGCCGGGGGTATCCCTGCCGCCAAAGGTGCGGCGAGCAATGCACCTCCGGAGAGGCCGACGTAGATATCGAAGTCGATAATCTTGCGTCGGCTCAAAAAGTCATCCAGCGCGACCAGTCCCCCCAATTTGAAGGCGCCTCCGGTAACCGCTCCCCCGGCGAGCACGAGAGCGATTTGAGGGTCCTCGGGCAGGTTTTCCGGCGTACTTTTCTGGATGAAGGTGATTCCCATGGCGAGGGGCCCCGCTCGAGGGACCTTCGGCAGGTTTCCCGAAAGTCTTCAGCCGGGCAATAGCCTCGTTGGGCTCAGGTGGGATCGAAAATCATCGGGCCTTCGCGGCCTAGCCCCTCTTCGAGAGCCCGCAGGTCTTCTGCGGTATCCGAGGTATACCAACGCCCGTGGTGGATAAATCCCTGAAACGGAACTCCGGCAGCGAAAAGTTGGGGATAGAGGCCACGCATGGTGCTGAAGGCCCCCTCGGGAGGCATTTCTCGCAGGATCGCCGGTTTGAGGACCTGCACCGAGGCGAACATATATTCGTCCAGGCCGGCTGCAGGGGCTCCCTTGCCGAGAAAGCGGCGGATCCGACCTTCCTTGTCGGTTCCGAAGAGTCCGTACGCCTCCGCTTTCGGGTCGTTTCGTAACACGAGAGAAATACTGGCCTCGCTTCGGTGGTGTTCGGCCAGAAGCCGGGTCAGGGACACATCGGTGACGACGTCCGCGTTCAGGACCAACAGCGGCGTATCCTTGTCTGCCTCCGTCTGGTTGCGGTCCATGAACTGTGCGGCCTGGCGGATGCCACCTCCGCTATCGAGCAATTTCTCCTCGACGGAGTATTGCAGATGCATGCCCAGCCGCGCCCCGTCACCTAATTCCGCAATGATTTTCTCGCGCAAATGATGAACATTGATGACGACGTCGGTAATTCCGTGGGCTTTGAGGAGAGCCAATCCGTGCTCGATCAGAGGCTTGCCGCCCGCCGGCACCAGCGGCTTGGGCACGGTGTCGGTCAATGGCCGGAGTCGGGAACCCCGACCGGCCGCGAGAATGATTGCACGCGCGGGCGGATGGCTCATGAGAAAATCGGGCTCCTCTGGAAAAGGAGGTCGGCGAGTTCTTCCTCGCCCAGATTGTCGAGAGCCCGCATGGTCTGCTGGGCCATACGCGGCGCATAACGCTCGAAATAGCCCGGTTTCTCGAGCTCCAGTGCCAGAACGCCAAAACGACCGATGACTCGCAGGGTTCGGTAGGCGACCGCCACAAAATAGGCTTCTCTCAGCTCGTTCCCGTCAGGGTATGGATGTTGGCCGCAGCGGCCCATTTCCTCATGCCAATAAACGAGCAGATCGGACTCCAGCTCGGGATTGACGAACCGATCGGTATCCCGGTCGGTGAGCAGGCTTGCAAGGTCGTAAAGCAGGGGGCCGCGCGTGGCATCCTGAAAATCGATCACGCGCAGCTGGTCTGTGGGGTCGATATGGAGATTCCAGGCATGATAGTCGCGGTGCATCAGGCCGAGGGGTTGCTTCTCCAGACGCTTGCCGAGAGCAGCGAGAGCGCTCTCGAGCTCGGGGTCGGCGCCCGCCGGCCGAATTCCCACTCCCTGCGCATGGCCCAGGCCATGAGTCGCGGTAATTTGGAGTTCCCGGGCAATCGCATCAGCTCCGTAAGTCTGTTCCAGAGCGAAGCAGGCAGACTTTGCCCGAGAATCGGCGGTCGCGAGTTTGGCGAGCAGCGAGACCGCCTGCTTCATCAGCACTTCCCTCTCTGAATCCTCAGCTTTTTCAGCAGCTTGGGCAAGGGGTAGGTCGCCGAGGTCCTCGAGTAAAAGGCAACCTTCCGATTCGGCGACCCAATAGATCTCGGGCACCGGGACCTCGTGCTCCCGGAGAAACCGCTGCATGTTGACGAATGGGAGCTCGCTTTGCGGGGGGCCGTCTCCTTCCTCGGGTGCTCGGGCCGACCCGTCGGCAGAAAAAAGCATGGCAAGGGCGGTTGC
Organism: Deltaproteobacteria bacterium; assembly: GCA_003447545.1. Lineage (GTDB taxonomy): Bacteria > Desulfobacterota > Binatia > UBA12015 > UBA12015 > UBA12015. The sequence goes on from DLYX01000361.1 coordinate 4,013, forward strand.
GGGAGCCTGCGTCCCACGCAGGCGGAGGCGCACGTAGCTGCGCGTGCCCGCGTCGCCGGTCAGGGGCCTTTCGGCCAAAATCTCCACGCCCGGCCAGCAGGCTGCGGCCAGATCCTTCAGAACTTGATTGCTCACCGCCGCAGAGCTAGCGCGGATGCGCCCGAAATTCACCTACCGACCACCTGTATTCGGTTTGACCGCCGCGAGTCCCCGGAGGCAGACCGTTGACAGGGCCGGGTTCAAACCCTAGCCTCACCGGGAGCGTTCGGCGTGGATTATCGGGGGGTTTTTCCGCACGACGACACGCCGGGAGGAGCCATTGATCAACCCGTACGTTGCATTGCTGATGAGCGCGGCGCTCTGCTCGCTGGTCGCCATAATTATGGTTTTTGCGAGCCGGATCATCGGACCGCAAAATCCAAGTGAAACCAAGCTCGAGGTTTTCGAAGCTGGCAACCCGCCGGTGGGAACCCTCCGTGGCATGCGTTTCCCGATCAAATTTTATCTCGTTGCCATTCTCTTTATCGTTTTCGATATAGAGGTGGTCTTCATGTACCCTTGGGCGGTGATTTTTCGCGATCTGGGGTGGTTCGGTCTGGCCGAAATGGGAGTGTTTGTCGGCATTCTTACTGTGGGTTTGGCCTACGTCTGGCGCGTCGGAGCGCTGGCTTGGGAATGAGCTGAGGTCGCGATCGCTATGGAAGTGATTTTCACGCTGGTGAAGGTAATTGTCGCCTTCGTCATCATGCTGCAGATGGTGCTGGTCCTCTTGTGGGTCGAGCGGAAGGGTTCGGCTCTGATTCAGGATCGAGTTGGCGCCAATCGAGCGAATATCTTTGGAGGTTTGTTGCCCTTCAATTTGGGAATTGTGAACACCTTCATGGCCGACCCACTCAAGGGTTTCCACAAGGAAGATATCGTGCCGGCCGACGCGGATAAATTCCTCCACTGGCTGGCCCCGATCGTCGGGATCATCCCGCTCTTCCTCACATTCGCAGTGGTCCCGTTCGGCGATGTGCTGATTCTCGGTGATTATACGATTAATCTGCAAGCC
>DLYX01000398.1:0-17832 GCA_003447545.1 Deltaproteobacteria bacterium
CTCTGGTGGATGATTCTGGGTGCGGCGTGGCTGTCGACCGGACCTGCACCGCAGCTCTGGGGGGCGTGGTCTCTGCCAACGCCCTACGCGATCCTGCAGGACTGGATTCCCGGGTTTGCTCAACTCCGCGGTCCGGGACGCTTCTTCATGGTGGTCGCAGCAGGATTGGCTGCACTGGCAGGCTTCGCGGTGCAGCGCTTGCTCACGCACGCCGCCGGTTGGATGCACCTTGTGGTTCCGGTCGTCGGGTTGGGCGCGTTTTTGCTCGCGGGAGCGCCGCAACCCGCCCCGGTGTCGGCTGCCGGACTCTCCGCAGATTCGATGCGACCAGCCTACAAGCTCCTGCGAAACCGACCGCGCGCCGGGGGGACCCTCGAGTTGCCGGCATCCGTGACGCCGAACGATATCCTCGGCAATTATCGGAATGCACGCTACATGATGGCGAGCACCCTGCATTGGCAACCACTGCTCAATGGTGTGACCGGTCATCCACCAGCTTTGGCAGATTTTTACGACTCTCTGACGCGAAGGTTACCTGATCCGCGGGCCTGGGAGGTGTTGATGGAGGTCGTCGACATCGACTTCCTCGTCATTCATGACAACGAGAAGAAGCCCTATCGCCCCTATGAAGCTCAGATCTGGCGCCCCTTGCCGAGAGGTCTGCATCGGGTCGCGCGTCTTGATCATACCGATATTTTTTCGGTCGGATTGTCCCCGCCCGCGGGTTGGTATGAAAAACTCATGCGGCAAGTTTCCGGGGAGGATCCTCTGACTTTTGGTGGGCTCTCCCGGGAGGTGCTATCGACAGAGTGTCGGCCTGCGGCAATTGATTCCGTCAATCTGCCTGAGGTCATCGCGATGGCGCCGGTCCCGTTGATCCTGCCGGTAGTTTTCCGCAACCAAAGTGCCTGCGATTGGCCTGCCTCCGCGGTCCACGATCGAGGTCTCGTCGGCCTGAGCTATCGTTGGCTTCGACCCGACGGCACCGATGTCACGTACCCGGGACCTGCATTTTCCCGGTTGATTCAGGATGTTGCAGCGGGGGCGACCGTGGCGAGTTCTGTCGTTGTTCAACCGGCTTCGGGCCCGGAAGGTCTTTGGACTCTCGAGGTGCAACTGGTGCAAAAAGGGGTGGACGAACCGCTGGCCGTTTCCCGTCATGAAGTGGAGCTTCGAGCTTTTTCGACGGCAAAGGCCTCCGGAGATCCTTTGCCCTCGTGACGGCGGCGATTTGGCATGGCAAGTTGAAAGCCCAAGGATTAGGCAAAGAACCATTATGTTGAGTTTGGCGGATTTGGGACCGGGTTCCGTGGTGAAGATCGCAACCGGCGTAGAGACGGGCAGGAGACTTTCCTCGTTGGGGCTGGTCGCGGGGACCGAGGTCCGCGTGGTTCGCCGTGCACCTATGGGCGATCCTCTCGAGCTGGAAGTGCGAGGATGCCGGATTTGCTTGCGTGCCGAGCAGCTGCGGCAGGTGGTCGTGGAGCGTGTTTCGTGACCGCCGCTCCGAAAATCCCCTCGGCAACCGAGGGCTTGTCGACGATTGCGTTGGTGGGTTCACCAAATGCCGGCAAGACAACGCTGTTCAATGCCCTGACCGGATCTTCGGCAAAGATCGGAAACTACGCCGGCGTCACGGTCGAGCGGCGTGAGGGAACCTTCCGCAGTGGGGACGTGGCACGGAGGATTCTGGATCTGCCAGGGACCTACGCGCTCGAAGGTGAGACACCGGACGAGAAAATCGTTCACCAGGTTCTGCAGGGAGAAATTGCCGGGGAGCCGCTTCCGGACGCCTTGTTGGTGGTAGCGGATGCCACCACTCTGCAGCGCAGTTTGGGACTGGTACTGGAGGCAATCGAACACGGATTGCCGACTCTGCTCGTGCTTACGATGATCGATGAGGTCAAAGCACGAGGCGGCCGACTCGACCCGATGGCTCTGTCCCGAGAACTGGGCGTACACGTTCTCGGCGTCGTCGGACACCGGGGTGTGGGCCTGGCGCCGCTGCGCAAATTTCTCGAGGACTCTGCAAGTTGGCCGCGACCTTCTGCCGCAGACGCCGTCAACATCGAGAATTCACAGGAGCGTTTTGCTCGCGTGGATGCCTTGTGTGCGGCCGCGGCCGCAGCGGATCTGGAGCCGGATCGTCGAAGCGATCGAATCGATCGGGTCCTGCTGCATCCATGGATCGGGCTGGGTGTTTTCGGGCTCGTCATGGTGCTGCTCTTTCAAAGTATCTTTGCCTGGGCCGTGCCGGCCATGGATGTGATCGATGAGGGTTTTGGGTGGCTCGCCGGGGCTTCGCGGGAGGTGTTGCCGGCAGGACTCTTCGCCGATCTGATTGCTGACGGTGTGATCGCGGGCGTGGGTGGGGTGGTGATCTTCCTTCCACAAATCGTGATCCTCTTTACCTTTCTGCATCTGCTTCAGGATGTCGGATATATGGCCCGTGCCGCCTTTGTCATCGATCGGGTGATGGGGTGGGCCGGGCTGCAGGGCCGAAGCTTTGTGCCCTTGTTGTCCTGTTTTGCCTGCGCGATTCCGGGCATGATGGCGGCACGAACCATCGCGTCGCCGCGCGAGCGACTGGCGACGATTCTCGTGGCACCGTTCATGACGTGCTCGGCGCGGTTACCGGTTTACGCCTTGCTCATCGCAGCCTTTGTGCCGGCAACGTCGGTCGGGCCTTTGGGGCTGCAGGGCCTGGTGATGCTGGGGCTTTATCTTCTCGGCGCGCTGACGGCCTTTGGTACCGCCTGGCTCCTGACATCCACGCTGCTGCGTGGGCAAGTGTCCGTTTTTTACATGGAACTCCCCCCCTATCGATGGCCCACGTGGCGCTTGCTGGGTCGGCAGGTCTGGCAAAGCGCCTCCGCATTTTTGAAGCGAGCCGGTACGATCATTCTCGCCTCTTCGATTGTTCTGTGGGTGCTGATGACCTTCCCGACGGCGCCTGAAAATCCTGCATTCACGCCCGACCAGCAGGCTCAGGCGAACCTCGAGGCCAGCGCGGCTTCCAGTTTGGGGCATTTTATCGAACCCGTCATCCAACCGCTCGGTTTCGATTGGAAAATCGGCGTGGGCCTTGTCGCCAGCCTGGCGGCTCGTGAGGTGATCGTTTCGACCTTGGCGCAACTCTACGCGGTTGCGGATACGGAAAGTGGTAGGCCACTTCGCGAGGCTCTGAAGAATGATATCGATCCGCGCACAGGAGAGCGTGTCTTCGATCTGCCGACGGCGCTTTCGTTGCTCGTCTTTTTCGTCTTTGCGCTCCAATGCACATCAACGGTTGTTGTGATGGCTCGCGAGACCGGAGGGTGGGGTTGGCCAACACTTGCCTTTACCTACATGCTCGGGCTGGCTTGGTTGGGGAGCTTTGTCACGTATCAGGTGGCCACAAGGTTGCTGTAAATCATGATGGCGTCGGAACTGCATATTTTCCTTGTCCGACCCACAAAATATGATGATGAAGGATATCTTCTTCGCCACTGGCGAGGGGTGCTTCCTTCGAACACCCTCGCATGCCTGCGCGGACTGACAGAGCGAGTCGCGACCGATGGGGATTTGCCGGGCGTCTCGGTCCGGATCTCCTGTTGTGACGAATCGGTAGAGGCGATCCCCGAGAAGAAGATCTACGAGGAGCAGCAGAGGTCGGGCGTGAAGGTGCTCGTCGGTCTGGTCGGCGTGCAGACCAACCAGATGCCACGAGCAAGGGACCTTGCGCTTCGGCTGCGCGATCGAGGCGTGGATGTTCTGCTCGGGGGCTTTCATGTTTCCGGGACACGTTGCGGAGCGGGTGCCCCCGCCGAGATCACGGAACTTCTGGCCGCGGGGGTCACCTTGGTGCGTGGCGAGGTTGAGGAAGCCTGGTCGAGAATTCTCCGAGATGCCCTGCGCGATGAATTGGAGCCGATCTACGATCTTCTCGGGACCCTGCCGGATTTGTCTCGCGCTGCCTTGCCGTCCCCGGACCGGCGCCTGATGCAAAAATTCGTCCACTCCTCCTTTGTCACCATGGATTCGAGTCGGGGGTGTCCGTTTTCCTGTTCCTTCTGCACAATCATCCAGATTCAGGGTCGAAAGATGCGGACGCGCTCGCCCTCGAGGATCGCGGAAATGGTTGAGGCGCGACACCACCCGGGGGGCATTGACCAATATTTCTTCACCGATGATGATTTCGCGAGGAATCCTCATTGGCGCGAGATTCTGCTCGAGCTGATCCGCTTGCGGGAGGAAGAGGGGAAGCCGATCCGTTTCCTGATGCAAAGTGATCTTCTCGCACACCGGCAGAAAGATTTTATCGAACTCGCTCGTCGAGCCGGCTGCTTTCAGGTGTTCCTCGGCATGGAGAGTCTGGATGCCGAGGCGCTCGCCGGGGCTGGCAAACGCCAAAACCGAATTGCCGATTATGCGGCAACCGTGCGGGCCTGGCAGGACGCCGGAATCTTCGTGCACGCAGGCTATATTGTCGGCTTCCCCCACGACACGATGGAGTCCGTTCGGGAAAGTGTTCGGCGTTTGCGCGACGAGATTGGTGTCGATGTCGCATCCTTCTTCCTGCTGACACCACTTGCGGGTTCCTCCGATCATACAGCGGCGCTCGCTGCAGGCGTGGATATTGATGAGGACTTGAACCGACACGATACATTCCATGCGGTCACGGATCCCGGCGGGATGTCTCGCACGGATGCCGAGGCTGCCTACCATGCGGCTTGGCGTGAGTTCTATTCCTTCGAGCATCGTCGGCGCCGGCTCGCGGCATGGCCGGAAGATCAGCGAGCAACCCTCTTGCAGAACTATTTATGGTACAGCTGTGCCACGCGAGTCGAGCACTTCCATCCGATGATGACAGGCTTTGTGCGACTCAAGCCGCGGAGGGATCGGCGTCCCGGCCTTGCGATCGAGAGTCTCCCGAGGCATCTCGTCCGGCGAGTACCTGAAGTGACGCGTATGGCCGGAGGTTATTTCCGACAGATCCGGGTCGCTCAGCGTTTGTGGAGGGCTGCGGGTGAAGGCCGCAAGAACCGCGGCTGGCGTGATTTCCTCCGACATCTTCTCGCAGGAGAGGCACGGGAAGCAGGAAGCCTCGGGCCGGCAGGAAGCTCGCAGGCCTGAGCCCGGCCGTCCGAGGGCGGGCTTTCTCGATTCGCTGGTTGTTGCAAGGGCCGTGGTCGGTCATGGTGTCCCTGTGCGAAAGCTTCCCTATATTTGGACCTGTGCCATTTTGGGCCTGATCCTTGGTTGGTTGCCGATGCTCTTTCATGGACCGATTCCCGAGAAGTTTGACCAGTTCTATATTTCGGGATCATGGGCAGTTTGGGCCTGGTATCTCTCGCGGATGTCGATCGGCCTGCTTCTGGGGGTGACGGTGCGTCCGCGAACCTTCTGGTTGCGTGGCCTCGTCGTAGGCGGCCTGGTGATGCTCCCTCTCGGGTTCGTATCTCTGGCGGTGCCAACCTGTGGGCCGGTTTGTATGGGGGCAAATATTCTGACCGGCGCTGTCGAGGGTTTGCTGATCGTCGTCGTGGCCTGGTGGATCACGGGGCGGGAGCGTATCGAGGACTGATGCGCCGGTGAGTGACGAACTTTCCAGGGTGCCATCCTCCAGGTGGTGGAACGACTGGGTACTGGTTTCGCTGTCGATTGCGTTGCACGCGGTAGCTTTTCCTCCGTGGGACCAGCCGCTTGCTGCCTGGGTCGCGCTGGCACCGTTACTACTGGCCCTTCGTCAAAAAGCGCCGGCCCGGGCTTTCCTGCTTGGCTTTGTCTGGGGGACTGGTTCGATTTGGGCGCAGGGCTATTGGGTGCCTCTGGGGATTGCCTATTACTACGACCAGACCTTGCTCTTTGGCCTGTTGTTTTCGCTCGTCGCCTCGATTGTTTTCTATGCCACCTACGCGGCTGCTTTTGCTCTCGCCGCCGCGCGCTTGCCCATCGGCTGGTCAGCGTTTCCGCGGGCGTGCGGTTTGGGCATGATCTTCGTGACGGCAGAATGGGCGCGCGCCAGTCTTTTGACCGGCGACCCCTGGTTGCTCCTGGGCTATGCGCTGGTCCCGGGTCTTGGTTTCGCGCAGATCGCGGACTTGGGTGGCGTTTATATCCTGAGCTTTTTTCTGGTTCTTGCGAATGCAGCTCTGGTGGAATGTTGGGTTGGCTTCCCGCAGCGCTCGGGGGTGCGTTTGAAGGAAGCCCTGTCCACGCTCGCCCTCGCGGTTCTCATTCCCGGCGTATACGGCGTATGGCGCCTTTTGAACCCGGTCGTGGCTACCGAAACAATACCGGTCGCAATTGTTCAGACGAACCAGGACCTCGGATCGCATTGGCAGGAAGAGTTTTACGGACGAGGACTGCGCGACTATTTTTCTCTTTCGGAAAAAGCGGTCCGCGCAGGTGCCGAGTTTCTTTTCTGGCCGGAAGGCTCTGTCAATTTTTTCGTAGCCGATGACCCGAACTACCGGGCCGCGGTGGAAGCTCAGGTTGCCGCTTGGGATGTGGATCTGATTTTGGGCGGACCCTTTCGCGATCTGGATGATTCCGGGGTTCCGTCCTATCGGAACTCGGCGTTTTACCTTGAGCCCGAAAATGGTCTGGTCGATCGCTACGACAAGCATCGGCTACTTCCCTTCGGCGAATATTTTCCGCTGGAGATGATTCGCCTTTTGCGTCGCTTCGAAAGGGTACGTTCATTTACGCCCGGCGAGGGGCCCTCCTGGGTGGATACGGATCGAGGTCGAATGGCGATCTCGATTTGTTTCGAAGCTATATTTCCCGATGAAGTCCGCCGGCAGATGAACGCCGGGGCAAAATTATTGGTCAATCTCTCGAACGATGCATGGCTTGGGCCAGGCGCCGGTCCGTCGCAGCATCTCCTGATGGTCCGCTTGCGTGCCATCGAGAATCGGACCTGGGTGGTGCGCGCCACGCCGACCGGGATATCGGCCTTGATCAACCCCTATGGATCGGTCGAGCGTGAGCTCGAGCGCGGTGAGGCCGGATTTTTGAGTGGGGATGTCGGGCTGCTTTCGGTAGCGACCCCCTACCAGCGATATGGGGATGTATTTGCGCTTGTGTGCGCGCTGGGCAGCGGGGCTTTTCTGCTGAACGCGCGCTTCCGGCGTTTCCAGCGCCGCGGGTCGGCTTGAGCGCGAATAGTCGCGGGAACTGCCGTGCAGCGTATACGCCTTCCGGGTGGTTCTGATGATCGATGCTTGCGAATTGCTTTGCAGGACGAGGACGAATCGGTGACGTTGGGTGGGCATGAAGAAATTGATTCGCCAAGTTCTTGTTGCCGCGTGCTTGCTCGTTCTGCCGCTCGTGCGCGGGGCTGTTGCCGAGGAGAAACTGAAGGTCTTTGTTGCTCGCAAGATCATCACGATGGACCTGGCGTTGCCCGAGGCGACTGCGGTAGCCGTGCGAGGGGATACCATCGTATCGGTCGGCTCTCTGGAATCCTTGTCGCCGTGGCTGGCGAAATATCCCCATCAAATTGACAGGACCTTTGCGGATGCCGTCCTCATGCCGGGATTGATCGATCCCCACCTCCATCCGATGATGGCAGCGGTGATCCTGTCGATGAACTTCGCTACGCCGGATGGTTGGAATTTGCCGGACCGGACGGTTCGAGCGGTACGCGGAGCGGAGGCCTACCAGCAGCGATTACGGGAATTGGAAGCCGGCACACCACAGGACGAGATTCTTTTCGTATGGGGTTTCCAGCCTGAGTTTCATGGTGCGATCAACCGCGCGATCCTCGATGGCATTTCTCCCGATCGACCGGCCCTTCTCTGGCACCGCTCCTTTTACGAAGTTTATATGAATACGGCCGCGCTTGAGTTGCTGGAAATTTCGGCAGAGGAGGTGAAGGACCTGCCGGCAGCCAACTGGGAGGAGGGTCATTTTTACGAAACCGGTCTGGCGGCCATTCAGAAGAAATTGATGCCGGTGGTCGCTTCGCCTGCGAGGGTGGCTTCGGGCTTGAGGCAACTCCGCGACATCCTGCATGCCGGCGGGATTACGACTGTCGGTGATATGGCCTCGGGCGGGCTTGATCTCAATCTCGAGTTTGCGCTGATGCAGACGGTTTTCGAGAATGACGAGACCCCTTTTCGCGTCTTTCTGATTCCCAAAGCATACGGACTCGGTACCAAATTGGGTGACACGAAAGCCCTTGCCGAGATTCAGGCCTTGCCGAAGAAAAATACCCCGCGCCTGCAGTATATTCCCAACATCAAACTCTTTGCTGATGGCGCCTTCTTTTCGCAGCGAATGCAGTTGGGGCCCCCCGGCTATATCGACGGGCATGTCGGTGACTGGTTGATGACGCCCGCGGAGTTGGAAGACGCCGCTCGTGTGTATTGGAATGCGGGGTATCAGATTCATGTGCATGCGAACGGGGACGCCGGTATCGATGCGACGCTGGATGTCCTAGCGGCTCTGTTGCAGGAAAATCCGCGAAGGAACCATCGTTTCACGATTGAGCATTTTGGATATTCGACTCCCGCCCAGGTCGAGAGGATCGCGCGTCTTGGCGCGCAAATCTCCGCGAATCCCTATTATCTCTTCGCACTTGGCGATCTTTACGCCGAGGTCGGTCTGGGGACAGATCGTGCGGAGGTGATTTCCAGAATTGGTACTGCGGTGCGGCGTAGCATTCCGGTCGCTCTGCATTCTGATTTCCCCATGGCGCCCGCTCGTCCGTTGCAGTTGGCGTGGAACGCTGCTTCACGGCGAACCTCGAGCGGAAAGATTTTTTCTCCGGAAGAGCAATTGACGCTGGACCAGGCGTTGCGTGCGGTGACCATCGATGCCGCTTATATTCTGGGCAAGGAAGATCAGATTGGCAGCATTGTGGCCGGCAAGAAGGCAGACTTTACAGCCGTGGGTGTGGACCCTTACGAAGTCGGTGTTCGCGGTCTGGACAAAATTACAATTCGGGGCACTGTGTTCGAAGGCGAAGCGCACCCGGCAGCAGGAGTAGGTGAGTGATGAGTGGTCCGGTCGACAAGTTGATGGAGCAATTAACGCGGGAAGAAAAAGTGAGCCTGGTCGCGGGCCACGATATGTGGACGACGACCGCCATTCCGCGATTGGGGATTCCGCCCCTGAAGGTTACGGATGGCCCCAACGGGGCGCGAGGGGGGTCGTTTTCGGGAAAGGCCTCGGCCTGTTTCCCTTGCGGGAGTGCTCTCGCTGCCAGCTGGGATATCGACCTCGTGGAAGAGGTCGGCGAGGCTCTGGCGGACGAGGTCCGGACCAAGGGCGCCCGGATGCTGCTCGCGCCAACCGTCAACATTCATCGAACGGTTTTGGCCGGAAGAAACTTCGAATGCTTCTCCGAAGATCCACATCTGGCGGCACGCATGGCTGTCGCCTACGTTCGCGGCGTCCAGAGTCGGCGGGTTTCGGTCTGCATCAAGCATTTCGTCTGCAACGATCAGGAATATGAACGGATGACGATTTCGTCGGAGTTGGGCGATCGCGCACTCCGCGAAATTTATTTACGCCCTTTTGAGGCCGCGGTGAAGGAGGCGGGTGCCCGTGGGGTGATGTCCGCCTATAACCGCATCCGCGGGACTTATGCCTGCGAGAACGAGCCACTTCTGCGTGATGTTCTTCGGAACGAATACGGATTCGCCGGGGTCGTTGTCTCTGACTGGTTTGGCACGCAATCGACCGCGGAAGCGCTGACTGCGGGCCTCGATCTCGAGATGCCGGGCCCGTCCCAGCGTCGAGGCGAGCATCTCGTCGCGGCACTCGAGGAAGGCGCAGTGGCGGAAGGTGCTCTGGATGCGGCCGTCCGCAATATTCTCGACCTTCTCGAGTGGACGGGTGCTCTCGAGGAGGGCGGACCTGAGGAGGAGGCCAGCAGCGATGCTGCCCGGCATCGTGATCTTTTGCATCGGGCGTCCGTGAATTCGATCGTTCTTCTTCGGAACGAGGGAAATCGACTTCCTCTGGCTGCGGAAAAGTTGTCGCGGATCGCGGTCATCGGCCCGAACGCGGATGAGATTGAACCGCAGGGCGGCGGGAGTGCACAGGTCGCGTTGGGCGAGATTCAATCACCCTTGCGGGCGATTCGAGAGCGCTTCGAGTCCTCGGCGGAGATCGCCTTTGAACGTGGCTGCGACATCCATCGCACGATCCCGGCATTGCGCTGCGCTGCGGTGATTGAATACTTTGAAGGGCGTGAACTCGAGGGTGCGGCTCTGGCGACCGAGGAAATTCGACGGCTTCATTTCACCTGGCTGGGTGTGCCGGCCAAGGAAGTTTCGACCATCTTTTCGGCGCGGGTGCGCTGCACCTATACGGCTGAGGAAACAGGAGCCTATGCTTTCGGGCTCGTGAGTGCAGGGCGCAGCCGTTTGAGCGTTGATGGCAAGATTCTTGTCGATAACTGGACAAAGCAGGAGACCGGCAGCTCGTTTTTCGGAATCGGATCGACGGAGGTCTCCGAGGAACTCCATCTCGAAGCTGGACGTTCCTACGAGATCGTTGTCGAGTATAGTTCCTTGCCGATGGGTGGGTTGGGAGGTGTCACGATAGGGTGCCTCGCACCTCGACCGGAGAATATGATGGAGCGGGCTGTAGCAGCCGCCACGAATGCTGACGCGGCGATCGTATTTCTGGGCTCCAATCCGGATTGGGAGTCCGAGGGTCGGGACCGCAAAAGTATGCAGCTGCCCGGGGATCAGGAGGAGTTGATCCGGCGGGTGGCGGCCGCCAATCCGAATACGATTGCCGTGGTCAACGCCGGTTCGCCAACGGCAATGGAATGGGCGGAGCAGGTGCCTGGGGTGCTGCAGCTCTGGTATCCGGGCCAGGAAGGGGGGCGGGCGATTGTCGACGTTCTCTTCGGCGATGCCGAGCCCGGAGGTCGTCTTCCGACGACGTTCCCCCGGCGTATCGAGGATGATCCCGCGTTCCTGCACTATCCGGGGGAGCGGGGGCATGTTGCCTACGGGGAAGGTGTCTTTGTCGGGTACCGTGGTTACGAGAAGAAGAAAGTGGACCCGCGATTCTGCTTTGGTCACGGACTCTCCTATGCCGAGTTTTCTTTCGGACCCCTCGAGTTGTCGTCGGCGGAGATGTCCGAGGCGTCACCGCTTACGGTATCGGTCTCGTTGGAAAATATCGGGAATCGGACGGGTAGTGAAGTTGTGCAGGTTTATATTGCCGACCCCGAGGCAAGCGTCGCCCGTCCGGAAAAAGAGCTCGTGGCGTTTCGCAAGGTTTTTCTCGAGCCCGGCCAGTCGAGCGAGCTATCGTTTACGATTACGCCTCGGGATCTTTCCTTCTGGGATCCGCAGCAAGGAGGGTGGCTGGCTGAAGCCGGGTCGTTTGAAGTCCGGGTCGGGCGTTCCTCGGGCGATATACGGGGGGTAGCGTCCTTTTCGCTCGCGCAAGATATCCGCGATGAATGCTGAGTCTCGTCTTGCCGGTTTGCCGAGGTAGCGTTAGTGGAGAACGGAGGGGTTTTGGCGCCCCTCGAGAATTGAAAGGATGATGACGATGGCAGTAAGGCTTGGCGATATCGCCCCTGATTTCACGGCAGAAACGACCGAGGGTACGATTCAATTTCACGACTGGATTGGCGACGGTTGGGCAGTTTTGTTCTCCCACCCGAAGGATTTCACCCCGGTCTGCACAACCGAACTTGGCTATATGGCTCGCATCAAGCCCGAGTTTGACAAGCGCGGCGTGAAAATCATCGGTTTGAGTGTCGACTCGGCAGATTCTCATACCGAGTGGTCCAAAGATATCGAAGAGACCCAGGGTACCGCGCCGAACTATCCCCTGATTGCCGATTCCGAGCGCAAAGTCGCGGACCTCTATGACATGATTCATCCCAACGCTCTGGATACGCTGACCGTGCGTTCGGTATTCGTGATCGGCCCCGACAAAAAAGTGAAGATGTCCTTGACCTACCCCGCGAGTACCGGCCGTAATTTCGATGAACTCCTGCGGGTGATTGATTCCCTGCAACTGACGGCCAAACACCAGGTCGCCACACCTGTGAATTGGAAGGACGGCGATCGCTGCATCATTGTTCCTGCTCTTTCCAATGATGAAGCACGCGAGAAGTTTCCGGATGGCTGGGAGGAGCAAAAGCCCTATCTCCGCCTCGTGAAACAACCGAAATCATAAGGTCCGGTTCCTCGATGTCTCAGAATCCACTTCTTTTCCCCGGTGGTTTGCCGCCTTTTGACAAGATCGACCCCACGCATATCCGCGCAGGCATGCGGGAACTCCTTGCTGAAATGGCGTCCGAGCTCGAGACGTTGGAGGGGGCGGCTGGTCCAACTTGGGATGCAGCGGTCGAGGCACCGTCTGCGTTGGGTGAACGACTGGGTCGAGCGTGGGGCGTTGTCGGTCATTTGATGGGCGTCCGAAATTCGGATGAACTGCGCGCGGCCTATGAAGAAGTGCAGCCGGAAATTGTCGCCTTCGGTCTGCGGATCGCGCAGAGCCCGGCTCTGTTCGAAGCGCTGGAGGGCCTCGCGAGCAGCGATTCGTTTTCGGCGATGGATCAAGCGCAGAAGCGGATCATCGAGTCGTCACTGCGGGATGCGCGCCTTTCGGGTGTCGCTCTGCGCGGCGCGGAGAAGGAACGTTTCAACGCGATTCAGTCGGAAATGGCGGAGTGCGCGACCAAATTTTCGAACCATGTTCTCGATGCAACCAAGGCCTTCGCACTGACGTTGACTGCGGCAGAAGATGTCGAGGGGTTGCCGGATGGCCTGAAACAGTTGGCGTCGCAAGCTGCGCAGGAAGCTGGCGCCGGGGAGAGCACTCCAGAGGCGGGACCGTGGCGGATGACACTCGACGCGCCGAGCATGGGCCCTTTCTTGCAATATTCACCTCGGCGTGAGTTGCGCGAGAAAATTTACCGAGCCTTCATCACGAGGGCGAGTTCCGGTGAAAATGATAACCAACCCTTGATCGCCCGCATTCTGGAACTGCGACGCGAAGAAGCCCAGCTGTTGGGTTTCGAGGATTTCGCCGCGATGAGTCTCTCGACCAAGATGGCGCCCGATGTGGCGACAGTCGAGAGCATGTTGGAGGATCTCCGAGGTTCGTCCTTTGACGCGGCCGCAAGCGACCTTGCCGATTTGCGTGAGTTGGCCGCGACACGAGGAGCCCCTGAAAAAGAAGGTCTCCAGCCTTGGGATCTTGGGTATTGGTCGGAGCGACTACGCGAAGAGCGTTACGATTACAGTGAGGAGGCGCTCCGCCCCTACTTCCCGTTCCCCCGGGTTTTGGAAGGGCTTTTTGCTCTCGCCGAGCGTCTCTTTGGCATTCGGATTACCGCTGCCGACGGGGAAGCTCCGGTCTGGAATCCCGAGGTTCGGTTTTTCCGTGTTCAGAATGAGGCAGGGGAAGAGGTCGCGGCTTTTTATCTCGATGCCTATAGTCGCCCGGCAGAAAAGCGTGGCGGGGCCTGGATGGATGAGTGCATTGGACGGGCACCGGGCAAGAAGCCGGTCGCCTATCTGGTCTGTAATCAGGCTCCCCCGGTCGGTGATCAACCATCTCTGATGAGTTTCCTCGAGATCACCACACTCTTTCATGAATTCGGCCACGGATTGCAGCATATGCTCACACGCGTCGAGCGGCCGATGGTCTCGGGAATTCGAAATATTGAATGGGATGCCGTGGAGCTCCCAAGTCAATTCATGGAGAACTGGTGTTACGAGCGTGAGGTGTTGTTGGGCCTCTCCGAGCATATCGAAACCGGGGAGCGTCTCCCCGTCGAAGTATTCGAGAAGATTCGTGCGGCACGGACATTCCGCGCTGGCTCGGATATGTTGCGACAGCTGTACTTTGGCCTGACGGATCTGGCCTTGCACCATAGTTTCGACCCACAGGGTGAACGAAGCGCCTTTGATATCCAACGGGAAGTGGCATCGAAGACGACGGTCCTTCCACCCTTGCCGGAAGATCGTTTCCTTTGTTCCTTCGGACATATCTTCGCAGGCGGGTATGCGGCTGGCTATTACAGCTATAAATGGGCCGAGGTTCTCTCGGCAGATGCTTTTGCCGCATTCGAAGAAGTGGGGCTCGAGGACGAAGCGGCCGTGCGTGAGACGGGCCGACGTTTCCGGGATACGGTGCTGGGTCTCGGTGGGAGTCGTCCGCCGATGGAAGTTTTTTCCGAGTTTCGTGGGCGAGAGCCTTCGACCGAGGCCTTGCTGCGTCACGCCGGTCTGCGATAGCGAGGCAGGGCCTCGATCAGCTGAGGCGTTCGGTCGGATTTGAGACAAGGAGGCCTCAGCGGTGGATTTGGATCAGGTTTATAGAGAGAGTGCCCCCTTTCTCCGAGGGGTTGGCTATCGGGTGTGTGGCGACGTGTCGGTTGCCGAAGATCTTTTGCAGGAAACCTTCCTGCGAGCGCTGGAGCAGATGACCTCGGCGCCGCCCGAGCGCGACGACCTCCTCGGGATTTTCATCCGGCTTGCGGTGCCGGCTTTGCAGAGCCGACGGTCCCGCAGCTACGCTGGTCGTTGGCTACCGATGCCTGTCCAGACGGATCTCGGCGGCGTGGGAGTTCCCGATGCTGTCTCGGCAAATGCCACGCTCGGTTTCGACTCCCTTCTGGCGCTCGAAGAGCTTGAGGCTCAAGCCAGAGCTATTTTTGTTCTTGGCGAGATTGCCGGTCACTCGCTTCCCGCAATCGCAGAAATTTTCGCGCTACCCCTCGAGGCCGTAGAGCTCTCGCTGGTAGATTCGCGGTTGGCTCTGGAGCGCGACGGTCGCTATCCCACCAACCTTGCGGGCTCATCGGGGATTCGAACTCTGGTCGAAGGCCTGGCCACGCTTTCGGGGTCGGGCGCATTCAGCTTTCCTCGCGACGTGGTTGCCCCCCGGCTGGCAGTGGCTTTCGACCACGGTGGGACCTGTAACGCGCCGGACAATCAATCATGCTCTCCGGGAGCTGCCGCAAACCTCCTGCAGGGCCTCCTGAACCACGGCAAGGCGAAGCCGGAAGTCCAAACGGCCGAGGTGAACTTCGCGCCGGCTCTGCTCGCAGAAATTGGCGAAAGCCCGGAAGGCGAGGCGGAGAGATTGGCGATTCTCTTTGGCCGGGAGCCCAGTGGAATGCTTTCCCGGATCCATGTAGTTCTCGCGCCAGCCAAGCTCCGCGCCCTCTCCTTTGATGGTCTGCGCCCAAGCCTCGGTGAGCTTCTCTAGCGCTTAGAGATTGCCCTTATGTTGGGCCAGATCGATGGAGAGCACCGCCCCGGTCATCCCCGAAGCGCGCGCAGAAGATGCGAAAATAATCGCGTCCGCGACTTCCTCGTCGGTGACCATCCGACCCGCAGGAATCGTGGAGAGCATGCTTTGGTAGAATTCGGGGTTGTTTTTTCGTGCATCGTCCCAAATGCCGCCGGGAAATTCTACAGCACCGGGAGTCACGCAGTTGACGCGAATTTTGTGGGCCGCATGGGCAACCGAAATATTCTTGGCATGGCTCAGGAGGGCAGCCTTGAGTGCGGAATAAGCGGGTGGGCCGGGTGCCTCGAGTGCCGCGGTGGAAGAGACATGCACAATAGCTCCGCCTCCAGACTGCTCCATCCAGGGCAGGACATGTTCGGTGGCATGGACTGCGGCCATCAGGTCGATCGCAAAACTTTTTTCCCAGTCGTCGGCGCCGCCCCCGAAAGCAAAGGCCGAGGCGTTATTGATGAGAATATCAACGGCGCCGAGATTCTTTTTCGTCCGGTCCAGGAAACCTCGCATTGCATCGAGGTCAGCCACATCACATCTTTCGCTGAAGACGCGCACGCCGAGAGACTCGGCCTCCTTGTGTGCGAGAGCGAGATTTTCGGCCCCGCGCGCACAGATCGCAATATTACAGCCCTCTCGAGCCAAACCGAGTGCGGTAGCCTTCCCGATTCCACGACTCGCGGCGATCACCACCGCGACCTTGTTCCTGATTCCCAGATCCATTCAGAGTCCTCCTTCCTACTGGCTACCGAAAGAGAAGCCGTTTCGAAAATAGGGCGTGGATCGATATGAATTCATCCGCTGCTCAGGCTAGTTTGCGGGGACGTGAGACACGACCACAGACCCTTTCTTTTGCTCCGCGCCATCCTTGCCTTTGAGGGGTTCTGGGTGCGTCAATTTCTCAGTCCGCGGATGGACGGACTGGGAGAGGGTCATTTGATTCGAAAACCCTGGTACGTCCAGATTCGCGGTTTCGCTGTTTCGGCCGGGCCCTTTTTTCATATCGTGGCAGATCGAGCGCGACCTGTGGAAATCTGTGGCTGGGGAACAGCCGAGCAGCATGGCGAGGTGCAATTGGGCGCGCATTGCCTGATCCTTCCGGGTGTCAGGATCCAATCGGCCATCCGGATCGAGATTGGTGATGATTGCATGGTGGCCGCTGGCGCGTATATCACGGATGCGGATTGGCATGGTCTCTATGACCGCACTCATGAAGGCGGCGCGCGCGCCCCGGTGACTTTGGGGAATAACGTCTGGATCGGAGAAGGCGCTTGCGTTCTCAAAGGCGTCACGATTGGCGAAAACTCCGTGGTGGGAGCACGAGCTGTTGTCGCCGAGGATGTGCCAGCGAATGTCGTCGTTGCGGGGAACCCGGCGAGGGTGGTCAAGGAGCTCGATCCCGAGGAGCCGAGAAAGACCATGGGTTCGCTTTTTCCGGATAGCCCGGCAGAAGTGAAAGCACGGCAAAAATACATTCAGCACCTGGCACTCAGCAAGAACGGCTGGTCGAGTTGGTTCCGCACGCTTCTCTTTCCGCGCCGAGGAGATTAGTTTCCTACCAATCGCGAACGGGTTACCGTCGCGACACGCACTTAAACTAGCGAGGTTTTTTCCATGAAGGCGGCAATTCTCAGAGAGCGACAAAAAGCACTGGAAGTTCATAACGACGTGGAGGTGTTGGATCTCGGTCCTGGCGATGTACATGTCCGGCTCGTGGCAAGCGGAGTTTGTCACTCGGATTTATCCGCACAGAACGGGACCCTTCCGGGGCCCTTGCCCTGCGTGCTCGGGCATGAGGGCGCGGGGATCGTGCTGGAGGTGGGTTCCGGGGTCCAGGGATTGAGTAGTGGCGATCATGTGATCGCCTCCTTTACCCCTGCCTGCGGCACATGCCGTCGTTGCTTGGGTGCACAGCCTTATCTGTGCGAGATGATGCATCGTATTTCGCAGGCGACACGCTTTCGCATCGGCACCGAAGAGATCGCCGGCTTCTGCGGTTTGGGGACTTTTGCGGAGGAGATGGTCGTGCCGGCAGCTTCGTTGGTCGCGATCCCCGCGGATATTCCACTGCACGTCGCGGCTCTGATCGGCTGCGGGGTGACCACGGGGGTAGGCGCATCGATGTGGACGGCCGAGATTCGTCCGGGCTCGTCGGTATTGGTGATCGGCGCCGGCGGCGTCGGCATTGCTGCGATTCAAGGCGCAAGAATCGCGGGGGCAGCTGAAATCCTGGCCGTGGATATGGTCGAGGCGAAGTTGGAACAAGCGAAAACCTTCGGGGCGACGCATGCTGTAACTCCGGACCAACTCGATGATGCCAAGGCGACGCTGACCGGGGGTGACGGATTTGATTACGCGCTGGAATGCATCGGTCGCTCGGACACGGTCCGTCAGGCCTACGATGCGACTCGGCGCGGTGGGACTACGGTCGTCGTCGGTATGGGCAGTTTCAAGGACAGCCTTTCCTTGAACGGTTTTGAATTGGCCTATCAGGCCAAGACGCTCAAGGGCTCGATGTACGGCAGCGCGGATGTGCGTACGGACTTCGCCAAACTCCTTCGCCTGTGGCGCCAGGGGAAGCTGGATCTCGATGATCTGACCAGGAGC
>DLYX01000398.1:18115-18787 GCA_003447545.1 Deltaproteobacteria bacterium
GCGCCAGGGGAAGCTGGATCTCGAGGGTATGATCAGTCGTCGAATTGCTCTCGATGACGTGAATGACGCTTTTCGGGCAATGGAAGCAGGCGAGGTGATTCGCTCCGTGATCGATTATTGAGTGTCCGTTTCCAAAGCGGCTCAGGGGAAAACGCTATGGGTAGGCTGGAAGGCAGGTCGGCAGTGGTTACGGGTGCCGGGGACGGGATTGGTCGGGGCATTGCTCGGCGTTTCGCTCGCGAGGGGGCCCATCTGCTCCTTGCCGAGAAGGACGAAGCTCGCGGCCTGCGCACAGCCGAGGAGATTCGCGAGGAAATCGGAACCGAGGTCGAGTTTCTGCTGACCGACGTTGCGGATAAAAGCGCAGTTGAAGCGGCTGTCGATAATTGCGCGAGTCGCTGGGGCCGCGTGGACATCGTTGTGAATAATGCATGGGGTGGGGGCACGACGAGCCGGCTCGAGGAGAAAACCGACGAGCTTCTCCGACATGGTTTTTCGGTCGGCGTCATGGCTTCTTTTTGGTCGATGCAGGCTGCCTTTCCGCATATGAAAAGCCAGGGCTACGGGAGGTTTATCAATTTATGCTCCCTGAATGGTGTCAACGCTCATATGTTCACGGTCGAGTATAATATTGCCAAGGAAGGATTGCGGGCCCTCACGCGCACAGCCGCC
>DLYX01000107.1 GCA_003447545.1 Deltaproteobacteria bacterium
CGGCGACGCACTGCTCGCGGGTGTCGTCGCCCGCGTCGAGCCCGCCAAGGATCACGACACACTCCTTCACGCGATGGCCTGCGTCCGCGAGCAAACCTCCAACCTCCACCTTGCAGTGGTCGGTGATGGACGCCAAACCGAACGCCTGACCGCGTTGGCTCACGAGCTCGGAATTGGCGACCGCGTTCATTTCACCGGTTTCCGCACGGATGCAGCCGAGTGGATTCGAACGTTCGATTTTTCGGTCCTTTCGTCGGTCAAGGAGGGACTCTCCAATACCGTGATTGAGTCCATGGCGGCGGGAAAGCCCGTGATTGCCACAGCAGTCGGAGGCAACCCGGAAGTCATCGTCGAAGGCGAGACCGGATTCCTCCTGCCCACACGCGAACCCGAACTCTTTGGCGCAGCAATCGCCAGCCTGGTGGCCGAACCGACCAGAATCCTCGAACTCGGTGCCGCCTCCAAATTGCGAGTCGAATCGCTTTTCTCGGTCGAGAAAATGGTGGACAACACCAGTGGCCTTTACCTCGACCTCTTTCAGAACGGCCGCAAGAAGGCAGCATAAAGAAACCATGATCGCTTTTGTCGTCAATCAATTTCCCCGCCAAGTCGATGCCTACTTCCTTCGCGAACTGGTGGGTCTGGCACGAGAAGGTTTGGACTTTTCGATTTATTCGCTTCTTCCCGCACCCAGCGGCTGGAAAGTCCATGAGGACGCGCGCCAATTGCTCGAACGGACAATCTATCCGTCAGCGCCCGGACCACGGCTCGCAAAAGGAGCGGCTCAATTCCTGCGACACCCGGGAAAGTCCACGCGACTCGCCGGCGAGATCGTCCGTGGACACAAGTCGATGCCGAATGCTTTGGCCAAATCCCTGGCGGTATTCCCGCAGGCGATGGAATTCTCGACCGATATGCAGGCCCGGGGCGTAAGACACCTGCATGCAAACTGGGCGACCTATCCCGCAACGGCAGCGATGATCATCTCGCGCCTGTCCGGAATTCCCTTCAGCTTTTCGGGCCATGCAACGGATATCTTCGTGCACCATGCCATGCTGGAGGAAAAACTTGCCGCCGCACGGTTCGTCATCACCTGCACCTCGTTTAATCGGGGCTACCTCGGTGATAAATGTCCCGAGGCGCGCGAGAAGGTCGAAACCATCTATCACGGTGTGGACCTCGAGCGCTTTGCACGCAATGGAGCGCCCCGAGAAGCCGATTTGATTCTCAGCGTAGGCACCCTGCGAACTTGCAAGGGCTTCGACGATCTCATTCGATCGGTTGCCATCCTCAAGCAACGACAGAAAAGCGCTCGGCTGGAAATCCTCGGCGAGGGAGAAGAACGCGAGGCCCTCGAAAATCTTGTGCGCAGCCTTGGGTTGGAAAAGGAAGTCTCCCTGCCCGGCTATCTGCCCCAGGAGGAGATCATCCCGGCCTACCATCGCGCCGCGGCCGTCGCCCTGCCCGCGCACCATGAAGACCATTTCGGAATGCCGAATATTCTCATCGAAGGACTCGCGGCAAGTGTTCCTGTTGTCTCCACAGAACTCCCTTCGCTTCACGAACTGATCGAGCACGAGAAAAGCGGTTTGTTCGTACCCGAGAGAAATCCGGAAGCTCTCGCCGATGCCCTCGAAAGGCTTCTCGATGCGCCTGATTTCGCAGCAGCAATCGCCGAAGAAGGTCGTCGTCGGGTGGCACGCGATTTCGACATGCGGGAGACCGTGCGCACTTTGGCCGCGCGATTTGCCGAGGCGGACCGCACCGGCGGTGCTGACTGAATGCGCTCCCGACTCGGAACAATGCTGCGTCGAAGCGCAGCCGAGGCCAGTTCATGGCTCCAACCGCGCGGGGTTTCCACGCGTGGCGAACTGCGGATTATCTACTACCACCGCATCGACAACGAAGAGCACCGTTCCTGCGTTTCCGTTAACGCATTCGCTGAGCAAATGGCTCTTCTCCGAAGCGAGGCCTGGACGATCCTGACGCTGAAACAGGTAGCCGAGCATCTCAGCACGAAGAAACCCTTTCCCGATCGGGCGCTCGCGGTCACTTTCGATGACGGATTCGAGGACAACTACACAGCCGCTCTCCCTATCTTGCAAAAGGAAGAGATTCCGGCGACCGTTTTTCTCACGACCGACTATATCGGGACCGACGAACTGCCGGTTTTGCGGGATCGCAGGGGCATTTCCCCCTTGAACTGGGAGCAGGTGCGAGCGATGGCCGCCGGCGGGGTTCAACTCGGCGCCCATACCCTGACGCACCCGTCACTCAATGCGATTTCTTCCGAGATGATGGTGCACGAGATTCGCGAATGCCGTGCACGAATTCAGGAAGAGACCGGCGTCTGGGCCGAGGATTTCTGCTATCCGCGCGGACATTATAATGAAGCGGTCGAGAATGCGGTTCGAGAAGCTGGCTACTCGACGGCTCTCACGACACGACCTGGAATTGTGTCTCCGGACGACACCCCCTTCACGCTTCGACGCACCTTCATCGCGCGCGATGATCGCCTGCGTGACTTCTCTCATAAACTCGACGGAAGCTATGATCGCCTCCACGCCCTGAAACAGGCGTGGAGCCGTCTACGCGCTTCCGGAAGAGCGAAATAGACACTCGAGGTTCCTGTTCATGTGTGGCATTGCCGGCGCTCTTTCGTTGAATCCAGAGGAAACCCTTCCAGCATCGATTGCTCAGGCCATGTGCGATGTCATCGTGCACCGCGGCCCCGACGACGAGGGCATTCTTGCCGAAGGGCCCCTATCGATCGGGATGCGCCGCTTGTCCATCATCGACCTTGAAGGCGGCCAACAGCCGATCTGGAATCAAGCCCGCGACATCGCGGTCTTTCAAAACGGTGAGATCTACAACTTCAATGAACTGCGACGTGACCTGGAGAGCCGCGGGCATACCTTCCACACGGCCAGCGATACCGAAGCGATTCTCCGTCTCTATGAGGAATACGGCACGGATTGCGTCAAGCACCTTCGGGGGATGTTTGCGATCGCAATCTGGGACCGCAACAAGCGACGCCTTATGCTCGCGAGGGATCGGTTGGGGATCAAGCCGCTTTATTACTCGACGGAGAACGGCCGATTGCTTTTCGGCTCCGAGCTGAAATCTCTGCTCGCTGCCGGCATGAGCCGGGAGCTGGATCGGCAGGCTCTGCACGACTATCTGACGCTGACCCATATACCGGCACCCCAATCGATTTTTCGCGCCGCACGAAAGCTGGAGCCGGGCCACCGACTGATCGTCGAAAATGGGAACATTCGCGACGAGACCTGGTGGGAATTGGATATGACGCCAGCTCATTTCAGCTCGGAGGGTGAGATTCTCGAGAGAATCCGGGCCTCCGTGGATGATGCGGTGCGGAGCCATCTCGTTTCCGACGTTCCCCTGGGCGTCTTTCTTTCCGGAGGCGTCGACTCGGCAAGCCTGGTCGCCGGAATGCGGCGACACCATAGCGGCGAACTCAAGACTTTCTCGATTGGCTTCGAGGAGAAGACTTTCAACGAACTGGACCGGGCCCGCATTGCGGCCAAGCACTACGATACCGAACATCATGAGCTGATCGTCAGACCCGACGCCACAGAATTGGTCCCGGAACTGGTGGCTTCATTTGACGAGCCCTTTGCTGACTCTTCGGCGATCCCCGTGCTCTCGGTGGCCCGCCTCGCCCGAGAACACGTGACCGTCGCTCTCTCCGGCGAGGGCGGCGATGAAATATTTGCCGGTTATAAAACTTACTCGGCGACGATGCTCGCTGGATGGTACCGCCAGTATGTTCCCGGCTTCGCTCGACGGATCGTGCCGGCGATCGTCGATCGCTTGCCGGTATCCCATGGTCGTCTGAGCTTTGATTATATGGCCAAACGATTTGTGCGCGGTGCCGAAAATCCCCCCATGGCCTCACATCTGGCCTGGAAGGCCATCTTTGACGAGACACGCAAAGCAAGCCTCTACAGTGATGAGGGAGAAGGATTGGAAGGCACCCTTCGACTTTTCGAGCGTGCCGCGGCCGGGGTACCGGAGAAGGATATTCTCGCGCAGTTGCTGGCCGCCGACACCAAGGTGGGGCTCGAAGGCGATATGCTGGTCAAAGCCGATCGCATGACCATGGCTACCTCTCTCGAGGGTCGAGTTCCGCTTCTCGACCACCACCTGGTCGAGTTGGTCGCATCCATCCCCAGCCGGTGGAAAATGAAGCGAATGACCAAGAAGTACCTTCTCCGCAAAGCCATGGAGCCCTACCTCCCGCATGAAACGCTGCATGGTCCAAAGCAAGGTTTCAACGT
>DLYX01000438.1 GCA_003447545.1 Deltaproteobacteria bacterium
TGGCAATTGCGAGATCCAGACCTGCACGGATTATACCGATTGCAATAGTGGCTCCTTTAACACGACGACAAACAACTGTTGTGATCCGGCCACTGCGGTCGATCCTTCGCAGTGCGACGGTCCTCCGCCATCTCCGAGTGGTGCGTTCCTCGACAACGCGCAGTTCTGATTGGACGTTCTGATCCTTTCGGGATCAGACCAGACAAAAGGGCCACCGGATTTTCCGGTGGCCCTTTTTATTTTCTGACCCTGCCTGACCTGGCGCGGTCCGCCCTCAGGCACTTTCGGGGCGGTTCAGGGCGCGGCGCTCGTGAGTGGCTCTTTGGGGGGGCGGCTTCGCTTCAGGCCGCCGCCAGCCGGGACTCGGCTTCTTCCCGGAAGCGGGTGGTGCGGTGCACCGGGTCCTTGTCGAAGTTCGGGATGACTTCCTTGCCAAAGAGCTCGATACATTCCAGCGTCTCTTCCTTGCTGAGGTGATTGGGCATGCCGAAGACCAGCTGGTCAAAGCCGACATTGGCATAGCCCTTGGAGAGCTGTTCGCAGATATCTTCGGGGGTGCCGCAGAGCATATCGCCGTTCGCCATGGCCATCTCGGCCATCTCCGGCGTCATCTGCATGGGTTTCTCCGGCCAGACGGGGAAGCCGTCGGGTTTGGGGAAGGTATCGTGATAGAGGCCGACCAGGCTCGTGAGGTAGCTACGGTTGGGCTGGCACGCCGACGCGATCGCACGATCGCGATCCTTGAAGCAGATCACCGCGTTGGTGATCATCACGTTGTTGTTCTGGTATTCGCCCATCGGATTCGTGCATTTTTCGGCCGCTTCCTTGTAGGCATCGATCTGCGGCTTCATCTGGCTGACCGACGAGAAGTTGAAGCCCAAAGCGCCCAGGCCCAAGCTGCCTGCCTTGGCGTAGGTGGCAGGGTTGCCGCACGCCATCCACATGGCCGGATGAGTGCCCCGGTAGGGTTTGGGCAGGATATTATGGGGCTTGTCCATCTGGAAGTGTTCGCCCTGGAAGGTGTAGTCCTTTTCCTTGAACATCCGGATGAGTTGCGGCGCGACTTCGTCCCACTCGGATTTGGTCGAAGACGTGTCGTCGATATTGAAGGTGCCGACCTCATGGGAGCCGGCCCCGCGACCGGTGCCGAATTCGAAGCGACGGTTCGAGAGGTGGTCGAGCATGGCGGCGCGCTCTGCATTACGGACCGGGTGGTTGGCGCGCGGGCTCAGGTTGAAGATCCCCGACCCGATGTGGATGTTTTTGGTCTGGGCGGCAAGAAAGCCCAGATAGACGTCGTTGGCGGAAATATGACTGTATTCGGTCAGGCCATGATGTTCGGTGACCCAGCAATACTTCCAGTTGTTTTCGTCCGCCGCGCGGGCGTAGGCCGCTTCATCGTGAATGGCCGCATGTTCGGCCTCTGAATCGTGTGCCTTTTCTCCCGGGGCATAGCCCTGAACAAAAATTCCAAATTCCATTTTTCTCTCCTAATTGTCTGTGCGGACGAAAGTACGACGCAGAATGCGCAGGAAGCGCTCGGTGAGCTCCTCGACAGTTTCTGTGCCTCCATGCGAAAGCCAATGACCAAGGTGGATCTGGTCGATGCCGCTGAAAAGAGTTTCCAGATAGGCGGGGTCTTCATCGATGAAGGCACCGGTTGCGACGCCCTTTTGAAAGATACGCAACTGTAGATCGTGAATTTCAGCCGCCACTTCCGAGCTATGACGTGCCTTGGCCGGAATGGCTCCGTCCGCCCAGGCAGCGCCAAGCTGGAGTTGCATCCGGAGAAAATCACGGTGCTCGTGGAAATATCGGATGAATGCTCGCGACAGTGCCTCGAGGCATTCAAGGGGAGCTTCGTATTTGGCGGTATGTTCCCGAATGATTTCGAGAAATTCGAGACGCCGCTTGTCCATGATGGCATCGAATATCTGCTGCTTTCCCGGGAAAAGAGCGTAGATCGAGCCCATCGACAGGCCGGCCCGTTGCGAAATATCCTGGACCTTCGCGCGCTGGTAGCCCTGTTCGCCGAAGACTTGTTCCGCCATTGCGAGGATATGTTCGCGATAGAGGGCTGCCTTGGCCTCCCGCGCGGCTTCTCGGGGGTGCTCGGTTTCCGGGTCCCTTGGTTCAGTGCTTGTATTCATGGAGCCAATCTTTGAGCCATAGAATTACAACAGCTGCTTGGGAATTGGCAAATTGATTTTCCGAATCGCAATTCGTTCATTCGACTGATCGAACCCTTTGCCCGAAAAGAGACTCGAGGCTATGAGAAAAAGCATGGCGACACCAAATTTCAGCAATATTCTTGTCGGCGGGGACTGGATCCCGGCCGATGGCGGTACCTACGATATCCTGAACCCGGCAACCGAAGAGCTCGCGGGGAAAGCCCCGAATTGCTCGGTGGCGCAGGTTGAGGCGGCGGCTGCCGCGGCGAGACATGCGTTTGACGAGGGGCCCTGGCCCCGGATGAGTGGTGCCGAGAGAGGTGAAGCGTTGGCCAACGTCGCGGCAGCCTTCCGGAAGGCCGCGCCGTCGCTGGAAGAAATGACGATTGCGGAGACGGGTGCTCTGAAAAGCTACGCTCTCCATCTGCAGATTCTGCACGTTGCCGAGCGTTTCGAAATGTACGCCCAGCACGCTCGGGAAGAGGATACGACAGGCCTGCCTCCGATTTGTCGCGAGCCCGTAGCGGGTTCCAGCGCCTCATTGGCAGCCGGGATTGTCGTGCGCGAGCCTCTCGGGGTGGTGGCGTGCATCAGCCCTTATAATTTCCCCATGACCAATTGCGCGGGTAAAATCGGGCCTGCCTTGGCCTGCGGTAATACCGTCGTTATCAAGCCCCCCCCGCAGGATCCTCTCGGGATGACCGAACTGGCGAGGATTGTGGCCGAACACCTGCCACCGGGTGTCGTCAATTTCATCTCCGGACCTGCCCCGGAGCTGGGCGAGGCGCTGACCACCTCCCCGGATGTCGACATGGTTTCCTTCACCGGATCAACCGCTGTGGGGGCTCGGATCGAGGAGGTTTCGGGGCGGACCATGAAGCGCACCTTGCAGGAGCTGGGCGGAAAGTCTGCCAATATCGTGTTCGACGATTGTGATATCGCCGGCGCCTTGCGCGGCGCCATGAGCGTCTTTGCCTTTCACGCAGGGCAGATTTGTATCGCCGGTACGCGGGTTCTGGTGCAAGAGAGTCTTTACGACGATTTCACGGCGAAGTTGGCTGGCGCGGCCAGTCAACTCAAGATCGGATCGCCCTATGAAGAGGGTATTCAGGTCGGGCCGGTCATCTCGAGAGCGCAACTCGAACGGATCGAGGCGTATGTCGAATCGGCACGCGCCGAAGGGGCGACGATTGCTTGCGGTGGTGGTCGTCCTGCCTCCATGGAAAAGGGTTATTATTTCGAACCGACTTTGATTACCGACGCGCATAATCAGATGAAGGTGGCGCGCGAGGAGATTTTCGGTCCCGTCGTTATCGCCATTCCTTTCAAGGACGAAGCGGAAGCAATCGCGATTGCCAATGATTCCGATTTCGGCCTCTACGGCTATGTGTGGACGAAGGACCCCCTCCGCGGGATGCGCGTGGCACGTGCCTTGCGCACCGGTACCGTTCAGATCAATGGTGCACCGCCGAACCCGCAAGCACCTTTTGGCGGTTTCAAGATGAGCGGGCAGGGACGCGATGGCGGCCGGTTTGCTCTCGATACCTATACGGAAACGAAATATATCGGCTGGGCCAGCTAAGGGAGAATCCAATGAAAGCGCCAACTCATAAAGAGCTCGGCGTCCCCGTTCTGGTCGATGATGCGCTAGAAGTTTGGGCTCCCGGTTTTGCATAGGTGCGGGGCGCGATTCAAGCAGCCGGGATCTGTCCTGCTTCGGGACGGCGGGGGTGCG
>DLYX01000528.1 GCA_003447545.1 Deltaproteobacteria bacterium
TCGGTGGTGCGGCCGAAGTGGCGGGAGGCCGCCTCGGCGGCGTCGGCCGCATGTTCGCTGCCGTGCTCCCGCAGGTCGCGCGAATTTCTCGGCTGGAATCCATTCGCTCCGACACCCGGATCAGCCCGTCGCTGGCAATGGCGGACAAGGCACGCGAGGCTCCCGCCGACACATTTTTCCTCTTCGGCGGTCGGGCCTACAGCTACCGGGACGCCAATACCCGCGTCGATAATGTGGTGCTCGGATTGCTCAAATGCGGTGTCCGTCAGGGCCAATATGTCGGTGTTCTGATGGAGACCCGCCCAAGTGCGCTGGCGGCCACCGTGGCCCTTTCCCGAATCGGCGCGGTGCCAGTGCTGCTGCGGCCGGATATGCCGCTGGCGGTCCAACTGCAGGTGGCTCCGGTGGATCATCTGCTGGCAGACCCCGAGCGTGGATCGGAAGCCTACAAGATTTTTGGTAGGGAAGTTTTGGTCCTTGGTGGCGGCGGTGGGCCGCGATCTCTCGGGGCAGGGGTTCTGGATATGGAAGCGATTGATCCGGCCGAGGTGGTCCCACCGGACTGGTACGTTCCCGATCCCGGTCTGGCGGGGGAATTGGCGATGATTCTGATCACCGGTTCGGCCAGGCATCCGGGGATCAGTCGAGTCACCAACCGTCGATGGAGTACCTCGGCATACGGCGCCGCTTCGGCAACAGCCTTGTCCAAGGACGATACGGTCTATTGCTGCTCGCCGACACACCACGCGACCGGCATTCTGGTGGGCGTCGGCGCGGCGCTGGTCAGTGGTGCTCGCCTGGCCGTGACTCGCGACTTCTCGGTGGATTCGTTCTGGGAGGATGTTCGCCGCTACGGGGTGGATGTTGTCTTCTACTCGGGTGGCCTCTGTCGCGCCCTGGTCAACGCACCCACTGACGCCCGAGAGCAGGATCATCCGATTCGGATTTTTGCGGGCAGCGGCATGCCACGCGGCGTTTGGACGCGCCTGGTAGAGCGTTTACGGCCGGTGCTGGCGATCGAATTTTTTGCCTCGAGTGAAGGCAATGCGGTTCTGGTCAACTTGACTGGCGAGAAGATTGGATCTGTAGGTCGTCCCTTGCCCGGCGGTGCGGAAATCGCGGTGGCGGCCTGGGACCTGGAGCGCGATCGCATGGTGGAGTTGGGGAGTGGGTTTGCCGAGCCTTGTGGTCGGGGGCGAATGGGTCTGCTTCTCTCGCGCGTGGCGCCGGAGCGCGGTGAAGTGGAAGGCCGTCCTCTTCGCGGAGTTTTTCATGCCGGTGATGCATGGCTCGATACCGGGGATCTTGTTCGTTGCGACCCCGAGGGTGATTTCTGGTTGCTCGACCATCGCAAGGATCTGATTCATACGAGCACGGGGGTCGTTGCGACGATACCCATCGAAGACACACTGGCGACGGAACTGGATTTTGTGGACCTTGCTGCCGTCTATGGCGTGCAGAGAGACGGCGATGCCCATCAGACCGTGGTGGCAGCGATTACCTTGCGTCGGGGGAGTACCTTCGACCTTCATGCCTTTGGTGAGCTTGTCGAGACCAGGCTATCGAAAGTCGAGCGTCCGCGATTCGTTCGCGTTCTCGATGAACTCCCCATGACTTCCGGACATCGACTGCAGAAAAGCGTGCTGCGTGCCGCCGGCCTCGATTCCACCCACGAAACGGATTTCGAGGTTCCATCGACGATCGCGGAATCGCGTTCGGGAGAAATGATTTGATGCGCAAGCCCATCGCAATTATTTTGGCTGCGGGTGTTGGTCGGCGATTTGGCGAGGCTTCGACGGGACAGCCCAAGGCGCTTCTCGAAGTTGAGGGAGAGACTCTTCTTGCCCGATTGATTCGGCAGTTGCGTCTCGCGGGAGTGGACGAGATCGTTGTGGTGGCAGGATTCGGGATCGACGCGATTCGTGAGGCGGTGGGTTCAGGTGTCGAAGTTCTCTGGAACCCGGACTTTGAGCGCGGCGCTATTCTCTCGCTCTATACCGCTCGCGATTTTTTCGACCGAGATCTACTCGTGATGGATGCTGATGTTTTCGGCCCGGATGTGATGTTGTCGCGACTGGTCAACTCTCCGCAGGAGAGTTGTTTTCTCCTCGATGCGCGCGCCGAGGCGAGTGGGGAAGAGCAGATGCTTCACGTCCGCGGTGATCGGGTTTGGGATATCGCGCGCCAACCGCGGGGGTCCTACGACCTCCTCGGGGAATCCGTCGGATTTTTGAAAGTCAGCGTCGAGGCAGCGCCGCTGTTGCTGGAACTCCTGTCGGCCCGTGTCGCTCGAGGCGAGATCGATCTCGAGCACGAGGAAGTCTATCCGGACTTTCTCGAGCGCACGCATGTAGGGTTCGAACGGGTGGATGATCTGGACTGGACCGAAGTCGATTTCCCCGAGGATCTGGAACGGGCGCGCGCGATCGGACGACAGGCTCGAGGAGATTCAGCCTAGGCGGATCTACCGCCGACGCGGTGGCGCAAAAGCGGTCGATGGCGTTCCAGCCAGCGACAGAGCACCGGTCGGGTCTGGCGCGGGTCGATCAGGTCATGGACGCCGAAAGACTCGGCCCCCGGGAAAGCACTTCTTCCTTTGGCAAGCTTTTCTTCCAGGGCCGTTCGGTAGGCCTCGGGATCAGGCGCCGCCGCAATTTCGCGGCGAAAGGCGACGGCCACGCCTCCTTCGAGAGGCAAGGCGCCCCTCTCGGCCGAAGGCCAGGCGTAGACGGTCGCGCCAGGGCCGAAGTGCGCCGCGGCCGCCACCCCATAGGCCTTGCGGATGATCACGCTGACCCACGGGACAGTTGTTTCGACGGTAGCGCGAATGGCTTCGAGTCCGTGGCGAATTGTCGCCTGCGATTCGGCTTCCGATCCAATCATGAAGCCGGGTTCGTCGACGAGGCTGACCACCGGCAGGTGGAAGGTATTGCATAGCTCGAGAAAGCGCCTCATTTTCTGCGCCGCGGCTGCCGTCATCGAGCCACCGACAAAATGCGGGTCGTTGGCAAGAATGGCCACTGGTGTCGCGTCCAGTCGGGCCAGCCCCGTGATCAGGGAGGAACCGAAGTCGCGACTCATTTCGAAAAAGGAATCTCGATCAACGATACTCTGGATGACCTTGCGCATGGCATAGACGCGACGACGGTTGCGCGGCACCAGGGCGAGAAGTTTTTCGTCGGTCCGTTGGGGGTCATCGGTTATGGGGCCTTGTGGCGGCAACTCGTGCCGGTTGGGCGGCAAGTAGGACAGAAATGCCTGTACGATGCCGATTGCATCGGCTTCGTCAGTCGCGATGCGGTCGACAACTCCGCTGCGACGATGGACCTCGGCGCCTCCCAGTTCCTCTTTGGTTTTGATCTCTCCAAGCGCTCTTTCGC
>DLYX01000084.1 GCA_003447545.1 Deltaproteobacteria bacterium
CCCGACCCTGCCAGTCGCATCAACTCCGGATCAAACTCCGGGGCGGAGCCGAGGGGATAATAGAGCTCTCGAGATTTTCCGATCAGTACCGGCAATCGGGATTCGAGCTCATCGAGGGGATAGGCGGCATCCGCGCCGAACTCCTCGCAAGCGCCCTCGATACCCGCGCGCGGGCCTGTCCAGGCTTCGCGTTCGGGGTCCCGAGGGGCCACGAAAAGGATGAATCGTTCGGATTCGCCGGAGCCGTCAAAGACCGCGACGGTCTCCGGCTCCTGGAACCCGGTCAGATAGAAGAAATCCGCATTCGGCCGGTAGCGATACTCAACATCGTTGGCGTGCCTGGCCAGAGCAGGTGCACGCAGAACCGCTAATCCCTCACCCAGGGAGGCCAGAAATCGCTCCCGGCGACCAGCGAAATCGAAGCGAGGCAATTCTTTGTGAGCCTGATTCATGAATTATTCCTTGGCACCTTCCCGGGCCCTCTTCAACGGGGGCCCGGAAACTGCAATCCAGGTTGCGCGTGATTCGGAATCGCGAGAGACAATCACGATTCGATCACCGCGTTGAAGGTCCGCAAGTCGCCGCTCCGTCCGTCCCGACCGAATCGTGACCTCTGGCGCCAGCCGGACTTCATGTCGGGAACCCTTGTCTGTGAGTTTCAAGGACCGGGCCTCGACATCAATGCTCAGAATGCTTCCAGCGAGGCGTTGGTCGCTCGACGCCATCGGCTCGGGGGCACCCAGCCCCGCGCATCCGCCGAGCAGGAGAGCGCCTGAAATTACGGCTCCCGCGAATCCTCTGCCTCTTCTCATAGTCGTAACCTAAGGGCTAGCGCGGGTGATCGAACAGCGCCAGCGGCGAAGTTGCCGGGGGGAGTTTCGGAATCGGCTCGAGTTCGGTACATTTGCGGCAAGACTATGATGGATACAGAAACTCTTCTCGATCTGATTCGGCAGGGCTACTACGCCACCTACCCGTTGATAGCCTGTTCGATCATCGCTCTGGCGGTCTCCGCCGATCGTCTATGGGCGCTCCGCGGTCTCGACAAGAAGATGATGGAGCTGTCGAGGCAGATCGGGGTCATGCTCCAGCACGGAGATGCTGAGGGTGCTGCAGCCCTGATTCGCCGGGACGCCGGAGATCTGCCTCTCGGCCAGATTTATCTGAATCTGCTGCCCCGTGTCGGGGATACGCGCGTGGAGGACCTTCTCGTCCTCGCGGATGGGTTTCGGATGGAACAGGCACAGACGCTCAGGCGAAACATCTGGCTTCTCGGAACGATCGGTAGTTCAGCGCCCTTCATCGGGCTGTTCGGAACCGTTGTCGGGATCATGAGAGCTTTCCACCAGATGTCGATTGCCGGGACCGGCGGATTCGCCGTCGTGGCATCCGGAATTTCTGAGGCACTTGTCGCTACCGCCCTCGGGTTGGGTGTCGCCATTATCTCCGTGGCTCTGTACAACTTCTTTCAGGTTCGCCTGGGTGAATTAGGGACGACAATGCAGGTCGGCATCGCTCGTTTCATCGAAGCGCTCTGCGCAGCAAGGGGGAGCGATGGCCGTCGGCAGATTGCCTGAGGGCAACAGCGACGGTGCCATCGTCGCCGAGATCAATATTACCCCATTGACCGATATATTTCTGGTTCTGTTGATCATCTTCATGGTGACCAGTTCGGCGATGGTCGAATCGGGCCCTCAGGTCAATCTTCCCGAGGCGGCTGACACGACCAGCGAGAGTCGCGGTGTCGTTGTTACAGTCGATGATCAGGCAGCGATCTACGTCGACGGAGCAATGGTCGATCGTGCCAGCCTTCAGGAGACCCTGCGTCTTGCTGTGGCAAGTTCGGATGCCAAACGGGTGGTACTGGAGGGCGACCGAGATATCGTTCTTGGCGAGGTGGTCTTTATCCTCGATGAGGCCAAGCGGGCTGGTGCGACGGAAGTCGCTATCGCCGCGAGGAGGCCCTGATGGCTGCCGACGATCTGATTTTGGCACCGGAGAACCTGCAGGTCCTGCTGCAGGGGCTCGACGGGCTCCGTCCTGTTCTTGGTCCCGAGGCGGCGCCGGGGCTCGAGCGTGTTCGCGAACTTTTGCAGCAGGCACTCAATGCTCAGGCAGACGGCCGGAATCCGGATGCGCTCGGGGCGATCACACTTGCGATGCGGGAGTTGGTGCAGTTAGCCAATCGAATGGATCCGGGCGAAGCTGCCATCATGCAGGCGGTCGCCGCTCGGTTCGAGCAGGCAATGCAGCAGGGGGACCTCGGCGACGCTGCCGAAAGTCTCGATCAGATGAGAGAGAGATCCGGAGCCACCAAACGGGGTCCGGAAGAGACCGAACTCTAAACGCTAGGAAAACGCGGAGCGAACGAACAATGGCCAAGGCAAGTGAACGAACAGCATTGCGCACCGAGTTGTACGATTGTTGTCATCGGGAAATGCGAAAGGAACTCGGAACCATCGAGCAAAGCTACCTTTCGTTTCCTGTAATCAAGAATGTGGTTTGCCCCGAGTGCAGCTTCGTCTGCAAACTCCGTGTCTACTCCCGCGATCAACTGGACGAAAAAATCGCGGCGCATAGCTGAGTCCCGGATTCTCCAAGGGATATCGGGTCGCAGCCTGCCTTTATTCGCCGAAATTTGCTAGAGTATTGCCATGGCATCATCTTTCGAACCGCGGCTGATCAACGGCCCATTTGGGGATCCCGGGCTTTTTGTCGGGATGCGGTGGGAGGGCACGGCTGCCGTTTTTGATTTAGGTCGGAATGACGGCTTGCCTGCAGCCGAGCTTCTTCGGGCGTCTCATATCTTTGTTTCGCACACGCATATGGATCACTTCATTGGCTTCGATCGCGTGCTCCGGCTGTTTCTGAATCGAGACAAGCGCGTCCACCTCTACGGGCCGGAAGGAATCGGGGCCTGTGTAGCGGGAAAACTGCGTGGCTATGTATGGAACCTGACGGAGTCCTATACCCTGGTCTTTGACGTCACCGAGGTCCGCGTCGATGGTTGCCGGCGTTGGCAATTCCGCGCCGCGACTGGTTTTGAACAAGAGGAAATTCCTTACGAATCGCTTGAGCCGAGCGGGTCGCCCGAGCGGCCGCTTCTGGTCGATAACGGAAAATTTCGCGTCCGCGCCGGGATCACCGACCATCGGATCCCATGCTTGTCTTTCGCCCTCGATGAGCCCACTCACCTCAACGTGGATAACGATGAGATCGCCCAGAGGGGCTACCTCCCCGGCCGGTGGATCGCGGAGCTTAAACAGGCCCTCCGCGAGCAACGCCCGGCGGCTACCGAGTTGGTGCCGGCCCGTCGGGATGGTGAACAAATACCGGTCCGACTCGGCGACCTGCAGGAACTGGTACGCACCACGCCCGGACAAAAGATTGGATA
>DLYX01000229.1 GCA_003447545.1 Deltaproteobacteria bacterium
GGATCCGAACCGCGCTGTCGGGCGCGGTATAATGCAATGCGTTACGGACGAGGTTTTCCAGAGCGCTGCGCAGCAGGGAAGCCTCCCCTCGCGCCCGGATCGAACCCTCGGCGCTGACATCGACATGGCGCTTGTCGATCTGACTCTCGAACTCGGCATCGAGAGCCACCTCGCGGGCCAGAGCTGCCATGTCGACAGCCTGCTCGGCTTCGAGCGAGGCCCCTTCGCGCAAGCGAGTGAGGCGCAGGAGTTCGCCGATCAACTCGTCGATGCGTTCGCGTTCGCGATCGATCCGATCGAGCATCGGACGGGCCGTCTCGGCTGCGCCTCGTTCGAGTTCGACCGCGACGGCAAGGCGGGCCAGGGGCGATCGAAGCTCGTGGGAGATATCGCCGAGCAGGCGTCGTTCGCTCTCGACCAGTTCCTGAATTTGATCCGCCATCTGGTCGAAGGCATGGCCGGCATCGGCCAGTTCGTCGCGCCGGTTGCCCAGAGCATCGCCAAGGCGTGCCTCGAGATTTCCTGCGGCGAGTTGGGCTGTGGCCTCTCGCAGCTTTTCCACCGGGCTGCTGATATAGCGCGCCAGAGCGAGGCAGAGCAGCAGGCCGGTGAGGAGCGGCACGGCCCAGCGCAGAAGCAGAATTTGCAGGCTGGCGTCGGGGCGTCGCGGCGGGATCTGGCTGACGATCGCCAGATCGGGAGAGATGAGTGAGGCAAAGAGAAGCGAGCCGGAGGGGCCCTCCTGTGCCAGAGCGGTTTCTCGCTCCATGCTGGCGAGGGCGAGTGCGCGCATTTCGGGCGGGAGGTTTTCGGTCGACTCGAGAAGGGGCGATCCATTGCGAAGATAGACGGCGAGGTTGAAGCCGTGCTCGGCCACCCACTTCAGAGGCTCGCGCATCGCGTGCAGGCGGTCGACTTCAACGATCTGCCCGTCGGCAAATCGCGCGGACTGTGGCGCGAGCCCGAAGGCCGTGAAGGGATCATCAGCGCCCGGCAGGGTGAGCTGCCAAACGCCCATGCTGATCCCGAAGGTCAGGAGGCCGGCGGCCGAGAACCAAACGAAAATTTTCAGAAAGAGTCGATTCATGTGTGGCTCCCCGCGGGGGCGATCAAATATCCCTCGCCACGGACCGTCACGATGCGTGCGCCTTCGACGCCACCTTCCTGCAGCCGTTTCCGAAGATGACTGACATGGACGTCGAGGCTGCGGTCGCGTGGGTCGTAGTCGCGCCCCAGTGCGGCTTGCACCAGATTCTCGCGATCGATCGGGTGGCCGGGGGACGCCATCAGGCAGGCTAAAATCTCGAATTCGGCACCGGTACAGCTCAGCAATTTCCCATGGGCCCGGACCTCACGGCGACCTGTATGCAGGCGGAGATCGCCGACTTTTCGCTCCGGGGAAGGCGCGTCCTCGGACCTCTGGGTGCGTCGCAGAATGGCCCGGATCCGAGCGATGAGCTCGCGCGGGTGAAACGGTTTGGGCAGATAGTCGTCCGCACCTTGCTCGAGGCCGGTGAAGCGGTCCTCCTCACTTCCGCGTGCGGTCAGCATCAGAACCGGCAGGGAAGAGTCCTTGCGCAGGGCGCGCAGAACTTCGAATCCGTTCAGTAGCGGGAGCTGGACATCGAGGATGAGAATATCGTGGGATTCTTCGCGCGCCCGTGCCAGCCCTGACGAGCCGTCGGGGCTGGTGTCAACCTGCATGCCATTTTGCTCGAGGAGAGTGGCGACCAGTTCGCAGAGCTCCGCGTCGTCATCCACCAGGAGGATACGCGGTCGATCGGCTGGGGCCGGGCGGTTCATTCAGCCAAAATGCCAGTCGCGCGCGGGCGCGCTGCCGTCGGCGTATTCGATCACCTGCACATCGAACCAGATCGGCAGAAGGTAGCGCACGTAGAAGGCATGGACGGTGGTCGGCCCGATGACCAGATCATCGTACTCCTTGATTTCGATTTCGGGCATGGTGGCTTGTCGTTCGCGGCACGCGGCCAGAATCTCGTCCACCTTGTCTCGGTCGTCGCACAGAAAGCCCAAATGGTCATAGCCCGGCGATTGCACGTGGTTTTCCTGTTCCGTGATCAGGAGAAACTGGCTGGTCTCGGGATCGGTGCGCAGCAGGAGCCCCTGTTGCTCGAAGATCGGGACATCGAAACATTCGAAATCGAAGATCTCGTTGTAGAAAGTGGAAATCGCCTCGCGATCTCGGGTGAGATGGCCCGGCGGCAGAGTCAATTCCATATGGTTGAACCGCAGCATACCTCTCTGGATTTCAGGAACGGCGGCAAAAGTCGATGCTCGCGTTTTCGTTTGGAGGGCAGGCGCGGTGCGCCACCGGCGAAACGAGATTCGAAACGGAGTCGCCGTGCGGCAACGTTCGGCCGCGAGCTGCTTGCAGGTTCCGGGGGGATGTGAGTTAGGCAGGGGCATGGATTCAAAGGGATCTTCGGCGGGCAATCATGGAAAGGTCCCGGCCTTTCTGAAATTCGCCTACGGATCGGGGGCGATGGCCGAGGGTGTGAAGAACTCGGTCTTCAACACCTTTCTTCTGTTCTACTATACGGGTGTGTTGGGGTTGCCGGGCTCGCTTGCGGGTACCGCACTCTTTCTGGCGATGTGCTTCGATGCGGTCTCGGATCCTCTGGTGGGCTATTTATCCGATCATACGCGCAGCCGCTGGGGCCGTCGTCACCCCTGGATGTATGCCGCGATTCTGCCGATGGGGTTATCGGTCTACGGCCTGCTCTCGCCGCCCGCCGGGCTGGGCGAGAGGGAGCTCTTTTTCTGGATGACGGGGTTGTCGATCGCCGTCCGGCAATCGCTCACCCTCCATATGATTCCGCGCAACGCCCTTCTGCCCGAGATGACCTATGATTATGACGAACGGACCGGATTGATCTCGATCAGTTTCCTGCTCGGTTGGGTAGGGGGACTCGGTTTGACCCAGTTGGCGTGGCTCGTTCTGATCCCGGCGGTTCCCGGCGGGCGGATGAATCCGGAGGCTTACCAGGCGATCGGCTTCTGGGGCGCATGGATTGCGGCGATCGGGATGTTCATCGCGACTGCCGGGACCCAGCGCCTGGTGCCGCAGCTACGTGTCGCCGAAGCCACGCCGCTGGGGTTCCGTGCTTTCTGGGGCGAGATCACCAACGCGCTCCGGAATGAATCGTTCCGAATGATTCTTTTTGGCGGTATCATCGTATCGGCGGCTGCGAATTTTCAGGAGGTCTTCGGCCTCTACATGAACACTTATTTCTGGGAGTTTACCGACGCGGATATCGCTCGGCTCGGACTCTTCCTCGCGGTTGCCGTGCTGGTGGCGGTGGTGGCGACCCGTCCTGTCACGCGCCTGTCCGACAAGCGCCGCACGGCGATCGGAATCGCGGCGTTTCTCCTCGTCTGGGGGCCGCTGCCGGTGGCGGGACGGTTGCTCGGATTGCTTCCTGAGAACGGGAGCCCGATGCTCCTGCCACTGATTACGGTTCATCTGATGGTGTCGCTGATCCCGGCGGTGGCGATGGGGATTCTTCTGGGTTCGATGTTCATGGACACCATCGATGAGAGTGAGCTGGAGACAGGTATCCGGCAGGAAGGTGTCTTTGGCGCTGCGAATGCTTTTGCCCTCAAGGCCGTCGGCGGGGTCGGGAATCTGATGGGCGGCATGGCGATTGAATGGATCGATTTCCCCTTGCAGGCCTCTGTGGCAACGGTTTCGCCGGAAAAGATCTTCTGGTTGGGCATCGTCGCGGGTCCGGGCATGATTCTCTTCTATGTCGCCGGATTCTTTTTCCTGACCCGTTACAGCATCACCCGAGAGCGTTATCTCGATATTCAGAAACAGCTTGAGGCGCGGCGGTCGAAATAGGACGCACCAAGCCCGGGGTTTCGGCGTCGATCGACTCGATCGGTTGCGCGCTTTGGTCCATACTATGGACATGATCGAGCGAATCCCCTTTGGCAAAACCGGGCATCAAAGTAGTCGAATTCTTTTCGGGGCCGCCGCTCTGGGGGGGATGAAGCCCGATCGGGCCGAGGGGGTTCTGGATTTGTTGCGGCAGTCCGGGGTGAACCATATCGACGTCGCGGCCTCCTATGGTGCGGCCGAAGATCGTTTGGCGCCGTGGCTGGAGCGCCACCGGGACGAGTTTTTCCTGGCGACCAAGGCAGGCGAGCGTGACGGCCCCGGGGCACGAGCGAGTCTGGAAAGATCGCTTGAGCGGATGAAGATCGACTCCGTCGACATGATCCAGCTTCATAATCTGGTGGATGAATCGGAATGGGAGCAGGCCTTTGCTCCGGGGGGAGCGGTTGAGGCGCTGGTAAAGGCGCGTGAGGAAGGGCTCTGCCGGTTTATCGGTGTCACCGGGCACGGGACTCAGGTGGCTGCCCGCCATCGACAAAGTCTGGAGCGATTTCCTTTCGACGCCGTCCTTTTACCCTATAACCCGATGATGATGGCCCAGCCGGACTATGCCGCAGATTTCGAGGCACTCGCCAAAGTTTGTGCAGAGCGCGAGGTCGCGTTGCAGACGATCAAGGCCGTCGCGCGACGCCGGTGGCAGGATGATGAGGCTCGCAAATTCAGTTGGTACGAGCCGCTACGCGACCCCGAAGACATCGCGATGCTGGTTGCCTGGGTGCTGGATCGCCCGGGAACCTTTCTCAATTCCTCGAGTGATGCGACCTTGCTTCCCGATATCCTGGGGGCGGCGGCGAATCGCCGCGAATGCCCGGCGCCGGCCGAGATCGAAGAACTGCAGGTCCGCGAGAAACTCGAGCCCCTGTTTTCACCGGGTGCCCTCGAGTCCATCTAGGGCGATCGGGGCTCACGCATTGCCCGTGGGGTTTACGCGTGCGAGATCCTCGCGCAGGGAACGTCCGGCCATCAGGAAGAAAATGGCCGCCGCGCTGCCGACCACGGCGGCGATCGTCAGGGCGATACGCAATCCATCCACACCGTATTCCGGTTCCAGCACCTCGCTGACGTAGCCGGCGACCAGCGGGCCGGCGCCGAGTCCCACGATATTGAGTACGGTGAGTTGCGTCGCGGCCGCCATGGATCGCATGCGGGGGGAGACCAGATTCTGGACCAGCGTCCAGAGCGAACTGACGTAGAGGTTGTTGAGCAGGTAGAACGGACAAAATACCGCGATAGCGAGAGGTGCACTCTCGGCCCATGCAAATGCCAGCGCGAAGGGTAGGGCGAGCAAGGAGCCCGCGGCTGAAATCCAGACGAACCAACGGGCATCTCGACGGGAGAGTCGGTCGGCGAGCAATCCGCCCAGGGTGACGCCGATCGCGCCGGAGATCGCGGCTGCGAGGCCGAACTGAATTCCCGCGTCTCGCCCGGAGAGTTCGAGGCAACGCCGCAAGAACGTCGCGCCCCATGACAGGATCGTATAGCCGAGGAAAGCCTGACAGGAGGCGGCGATCATGAGCA
>DLYX01000259.1 GCA_003447545.1 Deltaproteobacteria bacterium
GTCCTCGCCAACGTAGATCCCGATACCGCGTTCGGCGAGCGCCTGAAAAACGCTTTCATCGGTCAGATCGTCCCCGATATGAATGGGGTGTCGGCGCTCCCAGCCCAACTTTTCCAGCAAATAGAGTACCGCTTTCCCCTTGTCCCAGTCGACGTCGGGGCGAAGCTCGATGACCATTTTCCCGTGGCAGACGCACAACCCGTCGGTTTCCTCGCCCAAGGTGGCAACGGTTGCGCAGACATCGGGAATATCAGCGGGAGCGGCCAACCGGTAATGAACCGCGAGCCCGAAGCGTTTACGTT
The DNA here is from genome assembly GCA_003447545.1 of Deltaproteobacteria bacterium. Classification (GTDB taxonomy): domain Bacteria; phylum Desulfobacterota; class Binatia; order UBA12015; family UBA12015; genus UBA12015. Next base: position 303 of record DLYX01000259.1, read on the forward strand.
CCACGATCACGCCCTCCAGATCCTGAAAACGTTCCTGCAGAGTTTTTTCCGCAATATCCAGAAGTGGCAAGGACTCCGTAGCAACTTCGTGACGGAGGGCGCTCCCCGCCGGGCCCCGGAGATCGAAGCCGTGGCTGCCCACGGTTCCGAGATCTTCCAAACCGACCAATCGGGCGACCTCGCTGCGCTCCCGACCGCTGACGAGCGTGACGGGCGTTCGCTGGGCCAGATTGCGAACAGTCTCGCGCATTTCGTCGGACAGGCGAGCATCCTCAGGACGATCCACGATTGGCGTAAGGGTTCCATCATAGTCGAGGAAAAGCGCCAGATCAGCTTCCGGAGGCGCGATCTTGTCGAAGGCGGCGAGTGCCGAGGGGAGTTGAGAAATTCGCACTTCCATAGGATGCAGTCCCCAGCGCCCAATTACCAGTGCTTCCTGCCGTGAAATGAAGTTTGCCTGCGAAGCAAAAGCAGGCTTACCTCGGACAGGGGGTGTCGACGTGTTCAAGCAAGTAATGGATCGTGTTTGGGTTTTTGACTGCGAATGGGTGCCGGACCCCTTGGCCGGTCGTTTGTTGTTTCCGGAGGTCGCTACAGAATCAGACGACCGACGTGTGATGGAGGCGATGTGGCTGCATGGCGGTGCCACAGAGCAGGAGCCGCGCCCCTTTCTCAAAATGGCCACTTGCCGCATTGTGTCGATCGCCGCCGTGCTGCGCGAGAAAGACCCGCGAGGCGGGGTGAAGCTGTCGCTTCTCGCACTGCCTCGCGATCCGCAAGACCAGACCGCGATCGCCGAGCGGTCGATCATCGGAAAATTTCTGCAGGCCGTCGGGCGTGACCGCCCGCAGTTGGTTGGTTTCAATTCGATCGGCGCTGATCTCAAAATTCTTGTGCAGCGTGCGATGATTCTTGGCGAGCCGGCCCCGGCTTTTTGTCGACGTCCCGACAAGCCCTGGGAGGGGGTCGATTATTTTGCTCGAGGGAGCGATCATAATGTCGATATCAAGGATGCGGTATCCGGGTTTGGCCGGGGGACGCCGTCCTTGCACGAGCTTGCCGTGCAGTCCGGCATCCCCGGCAAGCTCGATGTGGCCGGAGACGGTGTGGCCGATCTGTGGCTGGAAGACGATTTGGCTAAGATTGTCGCCTATAATGAGACCGATGCGTTGACGACCTACCTCGTATGGCTCCGCCTCGCCTATTTCGGAGGGCATTTTTCCGCCGTCGCCTACGAGGCCGAGCAGCTCCGTGTCCGTGAGTTGATTCAATCGGAAATGGAGAAACCGGAACGGGCCCATTTAGGGCGCTTTCTCGAAGAATGGGATCGTCTGCAGACGATCATTCAGATTCGAGATTGACGAACTCCGAATGATCTGAGATTCCGATTATGTGCCAGAAAGTGCTGCCATATTCGGAGTCGGGGAAATCGTACACCACAATCGATTCGACTACCGAGGGGTGATCGTGGACGTTGACCCCGAGTTTGATATGGATGAGGAATGGTACGAAAAGATGGCCAAAGGTCGTCCTCCAAAGGATCGGCCATGGTATCATGTGCTGGTCCATGATGCAGTCCATATGACCTACGTCGCGGAGCGAAATCTGCGGCATGTTGAGGACCCTGAACCGATTCGCCATCCGATGATCGAAGAATATTTCGAAAGTTTTTCTGCAGGCCGGTACCGACCCATGGTAGCGTTGAACTGAGCAAGGACGAAAACAATGAGAACGATACAAATTCTTGGACGGATGATGGTCTCCTTATGGGTGGCTGGTTGTTCAATTTCGGTAAGCGTGGGCGCTTCGCTCGAAGGAAGCTCGGCTTCGATTTCGAGTCCTTTTGAATCGAGTTCGGCCTCCTCGACTCCGGCCAAACCGGAAGACAAGACTGCAGAGCAGCAGGCGTATTTGCGAGATATTCGCGACTTCACCGCAGCACAGCTGAAACGATCGGACGATCTCGACGAGTTTCGCAAGCAGTTGAGCAAGGTTGCCAAAAAGCATGGTGTGACCGATTGGGAAGCGCGTGCCTCGACTTGGGTGGGGATTGGTGAAGGAATCGAAACTGCGGGCATGCCGACCACGCAGGCGCAGGCGACGATTGATATGCTGGCGAACGGCCATGCGGATTGGGCCTCGGCGATGCGTCGAGGCTATTCCAGCGCGCAGGTCGCCGCAGGTGCCAAGGTCAGCAGTTGATCGCCTGCACCTGACGACTTCGCGATTCGCA
>DLYX01000536.1 GCA_003447545.1 Deltaproteobacteria bacterium
CCAGACGGTTGAAGCGCGGCTCGAGCGCAGCCGACGCGGGGTCGCCTTTCATGAACGTGCCCAGCGTCGCCTTGCCGGACAGTGGCGCGGTACCGGCCCTGACGGGCGAGGTCTAGCACCGCAGGAGCATGAGTTCGCCTCGGATTTGGGAGTCTTCGGCGCGGGATCGCTCTTTGAACTCTATTGCCGAGCGGTCACGCCTTATGGTGGGCGGACGCTTGCTGATTGGTTCCTGAGACCCGCGTCGGTACCCGAGGTGCTCGCGCGGCAGGATGCTGTTCGGAGCCTGATCCCGGCGCTTGATGCGCGCGAGGAGATCGCATTGGCGGTGGCTCACGATGGCCGTGAGCCCTCCGAGGGTGCTCTGCGGCGTTGGTGTTCAAAGCCGGCCCTCGAATCGCTCCTTTCCATGCAGATCCTGTCTGCATCGCTTCTCGCTGCCTTTTGCGTTTCTCTCGCCTTGTTTTTATCGGGTGTTCTCGGAGGCGTCTTTCCGATGGCCGCGGTGCTGGCGCAGGTCGTATTGATCGGCCGCGTTCGTAAATCTCACGGACACGCGCTTCATGCCGGGGACGGGGCCTTGGCGGAACTGGGCGCTCTGCGGACGGTTCTCCATCAGGCCAGTGCCGTACCCTCCTCGAGTGATCTGATGGCGGAGGTTCGAGGTGTGCTGGCCGAGGGGCCGCGCGCAGCGGCACCAGCTTTGGAGAGTCTCCGGCGCCGATTCGAACTCCTCGATTCAGGACATAACCTGATGTTTGTTCCGCTGGCCCTCCTGATCGGTTGGGAGATCCATATCCTCGCCTCGTTGGAGCGATGGCGAACGGGGTTCTCGAAAGATACGCTCGGCTGGTTGCAGGCGGTCGGCTGCTTCGAGGCACTACTCTCCTTCGCATCGCATGCCTATGAGGCACCCGATGAGATTTTTCCCGGAATTGGCGAGGGGCCGCCGTCTTTTGTTGCAGAGGGTCTCGCGCATCCGTTACTGCCGTCCGCAGATGCCGTGGGCAACGATGTGCGCCTCGATACGCAAACCTCACTTCTGCTGGTGAGCGGCTCGAATATGTCGGGGAAGAGCACGCTTTTGCGCTCGATCGGCGTGAACGCGATTTTGGCACAAGCAGGTGCGACCGTGCGGGCATCGGCGCTCTCGATCACGCCGCTTCGTGTGGGCGCGAGCATCGGGACCGAAGACTCCCTGCTGGATAACCGGTCGCGCTTTCAGGCAGAGATTGATCGCCTGGCGTGTCTGATGAAGATCGCGGACGGAGACCGTCCGCTGTTGTTTCTGCTCGACGAGTTGCTCTCTGGTACGAACTCCCACGACCGCCGGATCGGGGCCGAGGCTGTCTTGCGGGCCTTTCTCCATCGCGGGAGCGTCGGTGTAGCGACGACTCATGATCTTGCGATCACGGCGATCGCCGAGGCCCCGGATGTCGCGGCAACCAATGTCCATTTCGAAGACAGGTTCTCAGGCGACGAAATGCATTTTGATTATCGGCTGCAAGAGGGTGTGGTTACCCGTTCCAATGCTCTTGCTCTGATGCGGTTGGTCGGCCTTCCCGTCGAAGAATAGCCACGGCTGAATCGCGGGTGGCAATTCGTCCGCTGTTGCAGGCGGTCCAAGGATATCGCCGGGAACCTTTGGGTGGTCAAGCCTTGGTCAAGGCACGCATATACTCGCGTCGCAGCGTCGAGATATTTCCGATCGAGATCGCCTTGGGGCATGCGGCTTCGCATTCTCCGTGGTTGGAGCAGTCTCCGAATCCTTCCGCATCCATCTGATCGACCATCCCCAGGGCTCTCGTCGCTCTCTCCACGTCACCTTGCGGGAGCAGCGAGAGCTGCCGGACCTTGGCACCGACAAAGAGGGAAGCGGATGCGTTGGGACATGAGGCCACGCACGCGCCGCAGCCGATGCAGGCCGCAGAGTCCATGGCCATCTCGGCGGTGTCCTTGCCGATGCGCAGATTGTTGGCCTCGGGTGCCTGACCGGTATTGACGGAGCAATAGCCGCCTTTTTGCATGATCCGATCGAACGGACTGCGGTCAACGACGAGGTCTTTCACCAGCGGGAAGGCTGTCGCTCGGAAGGGTTCGACCGTGATGGTGGCTCCATCGGAGAACTCTCTCATCCTCAGGGCGCAGGTGGTGATATTCGGAACGGGGCCGTGGGGGCGTCCGTCGACCACGACACCGCAGGCACCGCAGATACCCTCTCGACAATCACTCTCGAACTCGATGGGGTTTTCCCCCTCGCTGATCAAAGTCTCGTTGAGATGGTCCAGCATCTCCAGAAAGGAGAGGCTGGGGTCGATATCTTTCACCCGATAGTCGACCAGTTTCCCTGGATTATTCGGCCCGGCCTGACGCCAGACACGCAATTGGTAGGAGCGATTTTCCACGTTTGCCATTACTTGTAGTTCCGTACCGCGAGGTGAACGTTTTCGAAATCCAGCTTCTCGCGGTTCAATCTTGGTCGGCCCAGATCACCGGTATACTCCCAGGCAGATACGTAAGAAAAATCATCATCGCGACGGAGGGCTTCTCCCTCGGGCGACTGGTGATCGGTTCGCAAATGGCAGCCGCAGCTTTCATCCCGGTTGAATGCGTCGATTGCGATGAGTTCTCCGAGTTCGAGATAGTCGGCCACGCGTCCGGCATATTCGAGTGCCTTGTTCATGGTGTCTCCGTTGCCCACGACCCGAACGTTTTGCCAAAACTCTTCTCGCAGTTTCCGGATATGAGTCACTGCCTCCCGAATTCCATCCGGGTTTCTCGACATCCCGACATTATCCCACAGGGTGCGCCCGAGATCCCAATGGAAGTCGCGCGGGGTCCTCTCGCCCTTGACTGCGAGCAATCGGTCGACGGAATCGCGGACATTGGCCTCGGCTTCACCGAAGGCATCGT
>DLYX01000514.1 GCA_003447545.1 Deltaproteobacteria bacterium
ACGGCGAGGTATTCAAGAATCCGGTCCTTGACCATATCCAGTCCGAAGTGGTCCTCATCGAGGACTTCGCGGGCATGTGCGATGTCGAGGTTGTCCTCGGAGGTATGGTTCCACGGTAGATTGGCAAGCCATTCAAGGTAAGTGCGGACCACGGAGTGCTCGGCAGATTCGGGAGGAATCAGACGCAAACGATCCATCTCGGCATCCGCGGCCTTCCGCGCGTCGGGAGGCAAGTCTGCTTCGTCGAGCTTCTGACGCAGTTCATCGAGGTCTGCGCCCCGAGAATCGGACTCGCCCAACTCCTTCTGGATCGCGCGGAGCTGTTGGCGGAGATAGAATTCCTTTTGGTTTTGCGCGAGCTCCGTCTGCACCTGGCTCTGGATCTTGGACCCAAGCTCGAGCATATCGATCTCTCGACCAATGATCTTGATCAGGCGATCCATCCGGGAATGAATGTCCGAGGTGTTGAGCAGTTCCTGCTTTTCCTCGAGCCCGATATTCAAATTTGAGGAAATCAAATCCGTGACCTTGCCCGGATCCTTGATATTCATCACTACCAGTTGCAGTTCGTCCGGGAGGTAGGGGATGAGCGAGACGAATTTTGCGAATTGGTTGACCAGGTGGGTTTGTCTGGCGGCAAGCTCGTCCTCGGGGCCATAGGCGTCCTCGACGGGAAGGATGCGCCCCGAGAAGTATGGCGACTCCTGCTCGAGGTCGACGACATCCACTCGACGAATTCCCTGGACCAATATCCGGACGCTCTGGTCCGGATATTTCAACATCTTGAGCAGGCGACCGACGGTGCCTCGTCGATGGATGGAATGGCGAGAGGGAGTTTCCTCCTCGGCATCCTTTTGCGCGACAAGCGCCAGGAGCCGATCGCCTGCAAGGACCTCTTCGACTAACTCCAGCGATGGCTTGCGGGAGATCGGAAGCGGGACAATCGCACTGGGGAAGATGACGACTCCCCGCAAGGCAAGCACGGGTAGATGATCGGGTATTTCGACGTTGCCGGTATCTTCCTCAAAGCCGTAGAACTTTGCGTTGGCGTCGAGATCCTCGATTCCTGCTTCCTCGTTTTCATCAGACATCCAACCGCACTCCTTTTTTAGGGCGACTCTCTATCCGGGTTGTTGTCATGATCCGAGGCTGCGGGCAAAGAGGGCTCATCCTTGCCTTCCGTCGGCAGAGTTTCGCCTTCTGCTCCGGGGGGCTCGGACGAGCTATCCGCTCGAACCTCCGGGTCGTCGATCTCGGCGAGACGCCAGGCGGTCATCAGGAAACCTGTGTGGCCGACCATCCGATGGTCCGGCCGCACGGAATTATAGGCGACATGCCAATAGCGCTGCAAGATCTCCGAGGTTCGGGCTTCGACCAGCAGTGGTTCGGCGCGGACGGCTGCGCCCAGCGTGTCGAGCTGCAGGGTTGTCGGTACCCAGCAGGCCAGCATTCCTCCTGGCCGCAAGGCCTGAACGGCAGCCGGAATCACCGGCGCAGGGTCCGGCATGTCGAGGAGAATGCGGTCGACCTCGCGCTCCGGGATCTCCTCTTCGGCATCTCCGAGAACGAGCGACCAATTCGGCGCATCGCCGTGGAACATCGCGATATTCTCGCGAGCCATCTCTATATGGTCCTCGCGGCGCTCAATGGACACGAGACTACCTGTTGGCCCCACTGCCCGGAGAAGCGCGATTGTCATTGCGCCCGGACCTACGCCGCTCTCGATGACACGAGCCCCGGGATAGACATCCAGTTGCGTGAGAATGGAGCCCGAGTCCTTTGGGTAGATGACCTGAGCCTTGCGGGGGAGATGGGTGATGAGCCGGTCGTACGTCGGACGAAAAATATAGACGGTACCGCCCTGACTGGTGCGCATTTTCAGCCCATCCGGGCGGCCGACGATCTGATCCACATCGAGATGCCCCTTCTTGAAGCTCAAGCGGCGGCCCGCACGAACCTGACGCAGGTATTCGCGACCTTTCTCGTCGATGAACAAAAGGGTTTCTCCCAGTTCGATCGGACCTGTCATCTTGGGCTGGCTCGGTGTTCCACTCATCAGTTTTTTTCCCTTCCGGGGTTTCTGTCGGTCCGCTTGCGTTCCACTTCGCGGCGAAGGGAACAAAAAGAACATAGCTCGTGAAACGCCGGCATCCCACAATTCGTGCAGGTACCGCCATCCGAACGACTTGCCGGCCCCGCGAAGTTGGCCCTGCCGCGGCGCAGGAAATCGCCGACAAAGGCGCTTTTGCTGCCGGGGCTTTCATGTTCGAGGTCGTCGAGCATTCGTTTGTAAGTCAGTTGCGTGGCGCCCGCTGCATTCGGGCATTCCTGCACTTGGTAATCGATTTTACGCATGAATGCGTAGGCGGCGATTTCGTATTCGCTGGCGAGAAAAAACGGTTTGACCTTGCGAACAAACTTTGGATGGCGAGACTGGAGGACCGGGCTTTGGCGGAAGAGCTGTTCCTCTCGCCAGCGGAGAACATTGCCCAGGAGACGGGCCGCCTCATCG
>DLYX01000435.1 GCA_003447545.1 Deltaproteobacteria bacterium
GGCGGGCGAGGTCCAGCGAGTGTGATCCGATATCGCCGAGCGCTCCGGATCCGGCCCGGGTCTTCTGGAGCCGCCAGACCAGAGGGAACTCGGGGTCGATGATCCAGTCCTGGAGGTAGGTTCCCCGGAAATGGAAGATGCGTCCGAGGCGGCCCTCCTCGAGCAGTCGTTTGGCCAGAGCGACGGCGGGTACGCGGCGGTAGTTATGGCAGAGCATATGGACGATGCCGGCAGCTTCGGCGGCTTGCTCCATCGCGAGAGCCTCCGTGACCGTATTGGTCAGCGGCTTCTCGCAGAGAATCGCCTTGCCTGCGGCTGCCGCGGCAATCGCGATCTCCGCGTGCGAATCGCCCGGCGTACAAATGTCGACGATGTCGATATCGTCGCGTTGGATGACTCTCTGCCATGAGGTATCCGACTCCGCGAAGCCAAGGGTCTCCGCTGCGATCTCCGCGGCTTTGGCATCGCGGCCGCAGACCACCCTCAATTCGGGCGTGAGTGCCGGCTTTGCGAAATGTTTGGCCTGTCGCCAGGCATTGGCGTGGGCCCGCCCCATGAATTGATAGCCGATCATGGCGACTCGTGCGGATGTCTTCTTCATCGGATCAGCTCCGGTAGGGTTCTCGGCCAATGCCTTGAACCGGAATGTTTTGCGCGGGAAGCACCTCGGCCTGCAGCGCGTACATGGACGCCGCGGCTTCGTCGATATGCCGGGTGAAGGCGACCGATCCCGCGAGGATAGGCTCGAGTGCTTCGACTTCCTGCACGCGCGCCGGAGAGTATTCATGCTCGACGATCAAGGGTGTGTTCTCGATGTCGAGATCGAGAAGCTCCCGCGCAGCCAGTTGGTGGTCGAGCCAATCGACGGTGCGGTTCTGCAGGTAGGCGAGGGGGTCATGCCGAGCGGTGCCGGGCAGTTCGTGCTCGCAAGTGCTGGTCTGCTTTTTCCAGGCATGTCCCTGATCGGCCGGGTTGGGGGATGGCTTGCCGTCGATCCAGTCGCCGCGCTCGACCGTCTGGCCGCCGTAGCCCCACGCCGAAATTCCTCGGGAGTCGGTGACCTGACCTTTGACGTGAAATCCCGTGATCAGAAAGCCATAGCCTTCGTCCTTGAGGTATTGAAAAATACTGCGGGTATCCTGTCCCATCAGCACTGCGTGCGACGGATCATAATGAACGCGGAACTGATCTCCGAGCCCATGCTTTTCGCAGATCCTGTGCAGGGCGATCCAGGTCCCCGGCGCATAAGCAATATTGTTGTAGAAGTTGTCTCCCGTCGTCCAACCGGGCATCGGGCATTGCTCGACCCGGTATTCCAGCTCACGGTCCTTCGCGTACTGCAACAGGGGGATAAAGGACTCCTCGAAGTCCTGAAGGTTTTGATCCATCGACAGGTCCTGATTGCGACCCACGAATCCGCATACAGCCGGAGCACCGAGGGCGGCAGCCGCATCCATGCATCGCTTCATGAAGGCCGATTTCTTTGCCCGGACGGGGGGTGATTCGTGCAACATATTATCGAAATACCCGATATCGGCGATCGTGACTCCGGTTGCGGCAACGGCCCGGTCCACTCGGGCCGCACGCTCGGCGGTGAAGGGTTCGCGGAGGTCGAGGGTATTGGCCACCGGGTCGAGCATTGCCTCGGGCGGGACATCGGCCTCGGACGGGTGCAGGGCTGCCGCCAGTTGGATGCAGTCTGCCGAGAGGCGACCTGCGAATTCCAGCCACTCCTCGATTGCCAGATCCGGGTCGGGGTCCCGTCTTTCTCGGGGGGTCAGTTCCTGAAGTGCCGCGGTCAGCACCCCGAGGGGCATGAAGCGGGGGTGGAATTCCTTGATGGCCATATGATTTTCCTTTCTCGCCGGACGGGGTCTGTAGCTACAACGAATCGAGCGACGCTACAATTTCTCGCAAAAAATGCCCGCTTTCAGATCTCGGCCTTTACATCCGGAATTGCCGGATGTATTCCTCGCAGAGGCCTTTTAAGTGAATCCGGAGAGGTTCGGAAGGGTCGGAGGATGACGATAAACGACGAAGGAGTGCGGGGCCGACTGGTCCTGGATGCTCCAGCCATACAGAGAGCGATCACCAGAATCGCACACGAGATTGTCGAGCGGAATAAAGGCGTCGACGGTCTTGGTATTGTTGGTATTCGTTCCCGCGGCGATTTTCTCGCCAAGCGCCTCCAGCGTGAAGTTGAACGCCTCGAAGGCGTCGAGGTTCCCTTCGGAGCGATGGACATCACGCTATACCGGGACGACCTCAGCCGCGGCGCCGACCATGCTCTGGTCCAGTTGACCGAGATTCCCTGGGAAGTGGCCGGGCGGACCGTGCTGCTGGTGGACGACGTTCTCTTTACGGGTCGGACCGTTCGCGCGGCTCTGGACGCCGTAATGGATTTCGGACGACCGCAAGCAATCCAGTTGGCCGTTCTGATTGATCGAGGCCACCGGGAATTACCGATCCGGGCGGACTTTGTCGGCAAGAATTTGCCGACGCAGCGTACCGAAGAAGTAGAGGTTCATCTCGCCGAGACGGGCGCAGAGGATCAGGTGCGCATTTGGGATCGGGGCGCGCTTGCCGATCTGAAGACGGAAGGACGGTAGGCATATGCTTTTTGAACGTCCGCATTTACTGGGCCTGGAAGGACTGACTGCAGAGGAACTGACCTTCCTGCTCGACACCGCGGAGTCCTTCAAGGAAGTTTCCGAACGGGAGATCAAAAAAGTACCCGCACTCCGGGGGCGGACGGTCATCAACCTGTTCTTCGAGCCGAGCACGCGCACAAGGACATCGTTTGAACTGGCGGCGAAGCGGTTGTCCGCAGACACGGTGAACCTGAACGAGAAAGCCTCGTCGGCGACCAAGGGCGAGACGCTGAGCGATACCGCACGAAATATAGCCGCGATGCGTCCGGAT
>DLYX01000529.1 GCA_003447545.1 Deltaproteobacteria bacterium
CCATGCGGCTGGCCGCAAGCTCGAAAACCTGATCGTGCTCCAGGTAGGCATTTTTCAGATTCGGATGTGACTCGAGTTCGCCAAAATGCTGGCCGAAAGCCACATGCTGTTCTTGCGTGAGGTTTTGGCGGGGAAAGAACAGGACGAGATGCTCATGCAGAAGGTCGCGGATCTCCTCGGCGCCCGACGACGATAGCTCGGGGAGGCGCAGGTCGGTGATTTCGGCTCCCAGAGAGGCTGATAGTCTGCGGATTTCCATAGAGGGAATCTTTATCGATTCAGAGCTTTTTCGCCAACCAGCTTGCAGCCCGGTGGCCGATCGTTAGGGACACGGGATGCTCGAAGGAACGATTCATCCTGATTTCGCCGATGTCGCCGCGATCTTTCGCAAGATTCTTCCGCAACGAGGCGAGGGCGGCGCGGCCGTGGCCGTCTATCACCGTGGCGAGAAGGTCGTGGACCTCTGGGCGGGTACCCGCAACGATGCCGGTACCCCTTGGGAGGAAGATACTCTCAGCCTTTCGTTTTCCACGACCAAGGGCGTGGCATCCACGCTGCTTCATATTTATGCCTCGCGGGGCTTGATCGATTATGATGCGCCGGTCGCGACTTACTGGCCTGAGTTCGCTGCGCAGGGCAAGGACAGCATCACGGTGCGTCAGTTGATGTGCCACGAGGGAGGCCTCTACGCGATTGCCGACATGCTGGAGAACGGCACCGAGATGCTGGATTGGGATCAGATGGTGCGACGCCTCGCTGAGGCGACACCGCGCCACGCGCCGGGAGTCGCTCACGGCTATCACGCCTTGACCTACGGTTGGTTGGTAGGGGAGTTGGCGCGTCGAGTTTCCGGTGGAGGCACCTTCGCGGATCTGATTCGCGCCGAGATCGCCGAACCTCTCGGCCTCGAAGGGCTTTAGCGCGGCGTTCCGGAATCCGAACTCGGGCGCTGCGCGCAGCTCAAGGCTCGCGGGTTTGAAGGGCCTATCGAGAAGCGACGCGCGGCGGGCGCCAAGGTGCGGGCTCAGGCGGAGAAGGGCAAGCGTATTCTCGCGACCCTGCGGGTGCCCTGGGATCCGACCGAATTGGTCGATGCGATGATCGCGCCGAAGATGGAGGAGGTCGATTTTAATTCTCCGGAATTTCGCCAGGCTTCGGTTCCGGCGGCCAACGGCATGTTTACCGCTCGCTCGCTGGCGCGGATGTACGCCTGTCTCGCTCATGGTGGCGAACTCGATGGCGTACGTTTGCTTCCGGAAGCAGCGATCCTTCGGGCGACCCAAATCCAGAATCGCACCATTGGGCGCGTGATGCCCATCCCGATGCACTGGCGTCTGGGGTATCACCGCGTGTTTGCGGTCCGGGCCAAAGCCCCGGCAGCCTTTGGTCATTTCGGTTTCGGTGGTTCGGGTGCCTGGGCTGACCCGGAGCGCGACCTCTCGGCCGCCCTGACGGTCAATAGCGGCGTCGGGACGCCTTTCGGGGATACCCGCATCGCTCGTGTGAGCGGCGCGGTGATGCGCAGCGCAGACCGTCGCTGAGCGGCTTGGCCGGATTGTCTTGCGTCGGCGGTGGTTTCCGACAGAATCAGGCCATGATCAATCGTATGAAGCAGGTCGCCATTATCCTTTCACTTTTGGCCGGAAGTCTCGCGGGCGGGGCATTGACCGCCGAGGCCGCAATGATCGCGGTCGGCGATGCTTTCCCGGCGTGGGAAATGAAGGATCAATCCGGCAAGGAGGTCACCTCCACGCAGCTCGCCGGGAAAAGCTATCTCCTCTGGTACTACCCGAAAGCCATGACCTCAGGATGCACCGCCGAGGGGCAGGCCTTGCGCGACGCCCATCCCCAATTCGTGGCGCGTGGAGTCGAGATCCTCGGTGTCTCCTTTGACAAGCCGGCGGCGAATGCTGCCTTCGCCAAAGCAGAAAACTTCCCCTACCGGCTGCTGAGCGACGACGGAGCGCTTGCCGTTCAGGTCGGCGCGGCCACATCTCGCGACCAGGGATATGCCCGCCGGATCTCCTACCTGGTCGGTCCGGATGGCAAAGTTCTGAAAGCGTACGGCTCGGTCAGCCCCTCGCGCCACGCCAGCGAAGTTCTGGCTGATCTGCCCCCCAGCTGAGGCTGGGTGGCGCCGGGCTCTCCGGTTCGTAAAACTGGAGCATGTCCGAGCCCGAGGAAGAAATCGACGCAGGCCTTGATCTGGATGGAATCGCCGAGGCACGCAAGGCATGGGATCGGGCTCCGGAAGGACGGTTGATCGATCGCGGGCATCGCATTGGGGATTTGCTCGATGCCCCGTCCTGGAACGTGACGGAAGCTGGAGCCCGGCGTCTAGTTGTCGAGGCGACACTTCCGGTTCTTCTCCAGAACTACCGAGGACAACTCTTCGGTGGTTTCACCGGAACCTATGTGGATTTTATCGCACTGGCGATGGTGCGCCAGACCATGGGAGCGGGCGAGAAGCAGTCGATGGGCCTCACGACACTGAATATGCGGATCGACTATTTCGAACCCGTGCGAGCGCCCCGATTCTTGCTCGAAGCCGAACTCCTCAAAAGTCGGGGAGCGAACTGTTTTGTGGAGGTTCGCTTTCGCGCTCCGGACGGCTTGCTGCTGGTGGCGGCTTCGGTGGCCTTGCGGCGGTTGAATCTGTCTCCGGGGGCGGGTGTTCCATCTGCCTCCTCCTGAATCTGGGAATGGCACGTGGGCGTTCCTTCGCCCGGACTCGGCCAAAGCAGGTTGCCGATCGCGGGACGACGGTGATAGCCACAGCATCAGGTCCATAGGTCAATCGATTGCCCGGACAGGAAAGGTTCCCATGAGCGAGCGTGAATTCGCCGATGTGCGACAAGGAAACCATGAGAGCGGAGAAGCTCTGACGGTCGAGAATTTTCTGGCGGAACTCGAGGTCTTGCAGAACGAGATCGCGGTGGAAAAAAACCGCGTCTGGCCATGCGTGGCGGATGGGACTCTGGCCCCGCATCTATTGGTCAGGCTCTGCAAGGAGTATTATTTCCTCGGGAAATGGTACACCGCCGAGTTCGGCTCTCTGGTCGCGAATGCTCCTGACGTAGACGCATTGCGTCTCGATACGAGTTCTCATTATGCCCACTGGGCGCAGAACCTGGCGGATGAGATGGGCTACGCGGGAGATCCCAACCACGTCGATATGAAGGTGGATTGGGCCCGCCAGCTCGGAATCTCGGACGACGAACTGATGAACTATCGAGCCATGCCTGAAACCGTAGGCTCCGTATTTACCTCGCTTTATTATATGCGACGTTCCTACGAGGAGGGGCTGGCGGCTTTTGGTTGGGCAGGTGAGCGGTTTGCGGCCTCCACGAATTATGCCCGCATGATGTTCGAGGGCATGCGCGACCATTACGGGATGGAAGTCGAGAATTTTCGGGTGCACGCCTATGCGGAAGAAGATCATGGCCGCATGGCGGAGTATTTATTGGGTCAGGTGGCCGGGACGGCCGGCCAGCAGCGGCGGATTCGGCGCGCGATCGAACATGTCCTGCAGTGCCGAAATGCACGCACGGTGGCTTTGAATCTTTGGCTGGACGAACCGCAGGCATTGCGCAAAGCTCCGGACTGAGCCACTCATAAGGGTATGGATGATCTCGCCTACCCCGCCTTCGACGCGGACAATCATTATTACGAAGCTCTCGACGCTTTTACCCGTCATCTCGATCCCCGAGTGGGACCACGCACCGTGCAGTGGGCGGAAGTCGACGGACGTAAATATCATGTCGTCGGTGGCCGGGTTTCTTATGCCGTGAGTAACCCGACATTCGATCCGATCGCGAAGCCCGGAGCGATGCGCGATTATTTCTGCGGCAATCCGACGGGTCGAAGCCCCCTCGAGATGTTGCGTGACCGCGAACCCATTCGGCCGGAATATCGCAATCGCGATGCGCGGGTGGAGGTGCTCCAGCAACAAAACCTCGAGGCGTGTTGGCTCTTTCCGACTCTCGGCGTTCTCTATGAAGAACTGCTCAAGGAGGACCCGGAAGCGGTTCAGATTCTTTTTCGCTCCTTCAACCAATGGCTCGAAGAAGATTGGGGCATGGACTACCAGAACCGCATTTTTGCAGCGCCCTATATTTCGATGTCGCGGGTGGACGATGCTTGTGCCGAGCTCGAACGGGTACTGGAAAAAGGGGCTCGCCTGATCTGCATGCGACCGGCCGCCGTCTGGACCGAGGACGGGCCGAAGTCGCCGGCCGATCCGATGTTTGATCCCTTCTGGGCTCGGGTGAACGAGGCGGGGATTACGGTTGTCGTCCATGCCGGGGATAGCGGCTATACAACGCACGGTTATGCGCCTGATGGTTTTTCCGCGACCTTCGGAGGTGGTTGGTCGCCTTCGATCAAGGCGTTCAATATCGAGCGGGCGGCCTATGATTATTTGATCACTCTGGTCTTCGAGAAGCTCTTCGTGCGTTTCCCGAACCTGCGCGTGGCATCGGTCGAGAATGGCAGTGACTTTCTCCCCGATCTGCAACGGAAACTCGGTCAGCATCACCTGCGGCGCGCT
>DLYX01000303.1 GCA_003447545.1 Deltaproteobacteria bacterium
ATACGGACGTCTCATGGGCAAGCGTTGCGATGCGGAGTTTTTTCTCGAAGAGGTCGCCCGAGACGGGACGCATGGGTGCGACTATCTACTGACGGCGGACATGGAGATGGAGCCGGTCCCCGGGTACAAGATCGCTAATTGGGAGAGTGGGTACGGCGATTTCCACTTATCCCCTGATTTCTCGACGATGCGTCTGGCTTCGTGGCTTTCGCGCACGGCGTTGATTTTATGCGATGTGCAGGCTGATGGGGATCACGCATTGGTCGCACAAGCACCGCGATCGATTCTCCGCCGGCAACTGGCCGCGGCTCAGGAACTCGGTTTTGATGTCATGGCGGCGTCCGAACTGGAGTATTATATCTTCGAAAACAGCTACCGAGCCGCCATGGAGAAAAACTTTCAGGACCTGAAGCCCGCGGGTTGGTACCTCGAGGACTACCATACGTTTCAAGGTTCTCGGGTGGAGAAACTCAACGCCGCTGCCCGCCGCCACCTCCGACTGTCGGAAGTGCCCGTTGAAACGACCAAGGGCGAGTGGGGGCTGGGCCAGCATGAACTGAATGTTCGTTATGCGGAGGCTCTGGCGATGGCGGATCGCCACGTGATTCTCAAGCAGTGCGTGCGCGAGATCGCGGATCAGCTTGATCCGCCGATGAGTGTCACCTTCATGGCGAAGTTCGCTGAAGATCGGGCAGGTTCGAGCTGTCATATTCATATGAGCCTGTGGAAGGACGGCAAGAACGCCTTTGCCGGAACGGAGTCTTTTGGTCCGGTGCGAGGTTCGAGTACCTTCGGGTCCTTTCTGGCGGGTTGGCAGGCACACGCCCCCGAAATGATGGCGCTTTATGCGCCCACGGTGAACTCCTACAAGCGCTACCAGCCCGGATCCTGGGCGCCGACCCGTCTCGCCTGGAGTCAGGATAACCGCACAGCCGGGTTTCGGGTGGTCGGTCGAGATCAGTCGTTACGCGTCGAGTGCCGGATTCCGGGAGCGGACGTGAATCCCTATCTGGCCTATGCCGCGGCGATTGCCTCCGGCCTGGACGGTGTGCGCCGAGGACTTGTTCCGGAGCCGAATTTTTCCGGGGATGTCTATCAGGCCGACGAACTTCCTGAGGTGCCGATGAGTCTCGGGGAAGCGACAGACCTGTTTGCAGGGAGTGCGTTTGTCCGGGAAGTGCTCGGGGCGGACGTGGTGGACCACTATACGCATTTCTTCCGCGAAGAGCTGCGTGCCCACCATGCAGCGGTAAGCGACTGGGAGCGTCGTCGCTACTTCGAGCGTATCTGAGTTCGTGAACTTCTCTCTACTCGACCCACGCAACGGCGAGGCATTCGATCTGCCTTTGTCGACGGAGGCCCAACGTAATTATGTGGTGGCCTCCACGCCACGGACGGGCAGCACCTTGTTGTGTCGACTCCTGTGGGATCTTGGGCGCGTGGGCGCCCCCAAGGAATATCTCAACCCGATGCAGATGCGCGATTGGGAGATCCGGCTGGGGGAATCTGCCTGGCAGCGATTTATCTGTGGTTGCCTGCGCGGTCCCGCCGTCGGATTGCTCAGGCTCCGTCGTTGGACACCGGAGGAATTACGTCGATATCTGGAACGGATTCGAGAGCGCCGCACGAGTGCGGGAGGTCTGTTCGGGATCAAGCTTCATCGCCATCACTTCGACCAACTTTTTGGACCGGGAAAGGCTGCTTTCGACGAGGTTGTATCGCCTCGCCAATGGATTTTTCTTCGTCGCGAGGATCGTGTCGCGCAAGCTGTGTCCTGGGCGCGCGCGCTGCAGAGCGGTCGCTGGGCGTCCCATCAGAAATTTGGGCTGCCTGTGGTTTATCGTCGCCGTCAAATTCAGCGCCTGATCGAGTTGGTCGATGTGCAGGAAGCGGCGTGGGAGACTTTCTTCAGTGCTCACGAGATCGAACCACTGCGTTTGCGCTATGAGGATCTGAGCGAAGATCGCGAACAGAGTTTAAGGAATGTCCTCGATTTTCTGGGCGTGGAGGGTGCTGCCGAAATTGCTCTGCCCGATCCGGATCTCGAACGACAATCTGATGACATCAACCAACGATGGATCGAGCGCTTTCGAAGCGAGTCCTGAATAAAGCAGAGCCTTCCGGGTGCGGGACGAAACGGGTTTTCTGTGGTATTTGCCGCCCATGCGTTTGGAAAATCGAGTTGCTTTGATTACAGGAGCCGCAGCCGGGATCGGCCGGGAAACGGCATTGCTTTTTGCTCGCGAAGGGGCCCAGGTCGTCTGCGTCGACCTCGATGCCGCGAATGCCGAAAAAACCGTATCCGAGATTGTTACGGGCGGCGGCCAGGCCGTCTCTCATAAGGCGGACGTCTCGCGTGCTGCCGATTGCGAGGCGATGATCGCGCGCGCGGAGTCGGAGTTCGGCAAGTTGCATATCGTCTTCAATAACGCCGGCATCATGGACTCGGCAGATGATAATGCCGAAGTGACGGAAGAAGCGGTTTTTGATCGTACGATGGCGATTAATGTCAAAGGAGTGTTCTTTGGCTGCAAATACGGAATTCCGGCCATCCGTCGATCGGGCGGAGGGTCGATTATCAATACGGCTTCCTTTGTCGCACTTTTGGGTGCGGCGACACCGCAAGTGGCCTATACGGCTTCCAAGGGGGCGGTCCTGGCGATGTCGCGGGAACTATCGGTGATTCATGCTCGCGAGGGAATTCGGGTCAACGCGCTGTGCCCCGGCCCCCTGCGTACCGAATTGCTCATGAAGTTTCTCGATACAGAAGCCAAAAAACAGCGTCGTCTGGTGCATGTTCCGATGGGGCGTTTTGGCGAAGCGGCCGAGATGGCGCAAGCGGCGCTCTATCTCGCGAGCGAAGAGTCCTCTTATGTCACGGGTACGAATTTCATGGTCGACGGCGGCATCACCGCCGCCTATGTGACACCGGAGTGAAATTGATGAGTGATAGGCTTTGCGTTCGAAATCCCTGGAATGACCAACTGGTCGCGGAGTTGCCCTACGATGACGAGGCTTCTCTGGAGAAGAAAGTTTCC
>DLYX01000034.1 GCA_003447545.1 Deltaproteobacteria bacterium
AAGAAGGTTGGCCCCACCAAGTATGCCGCGATCCTCGGAATCATCGATGGTGCCTACGCTGGTGCTGCAAACAATAGCTGGAACAAACCTGCATGTAGCGGAATTCTCCCGGGTGGGTCGCCCAGTGGCGCTTTTGTCGACGGAGCCGCAAACTTCTAGGCTCTTCATTCGAAATCTCGACTACATCGGGTGAGCCCGGTGTGTTCGCAACATAAATACGAGAAAGGGCGTCGGTGCCAAGCACCGGCGCCCTTTTTTGTTCGCGATGAATTCGAGTTGATTCAAGAAGGATCGACAAGGGATCCCTGAACCATCACCGGGTGCATCGAGGGGCATTGATTATGGCAGGAGAGTCGTTCCCCGGAGAGAAGGCGAAGGCCCGGGTTTGGGAGAACGCATTCCTGCTTCTTTCGGGCAAAGGCGTCTTGCCCGAGGCCTTCTGAGGAGCAAAGTACGCAGGACTCTGCGCACAACTGCTCAATGACCAGATCCGACCCCGGTGGGGCTGTGATGGCTGTAGCGGTTTCCCGGGCGGCGATGAGCGTTGTTTCATCGACACGCCCTTCATGGCCCGGGCCGTGTACCCAAGCCGGAATCGCGATGGCGATCAGCGGAATCGCCGCGAGCGACAAATCGATTAACCCTGATCTGAATTTCATTCTCGGATTCTCCCAATCTGTAGGCCTCTGTTCCCTGCGAAGGGGGGGACGCGAGAGCGGGAGGCAAATGGGGGAGGGAGTTTGGCGCATTGATCCAGGGGGGGGATCTCCCGGCCGAAACCGGGACTGCAGAAAACTCCAAAATTTACTTTCTCGCTCTCGCGTCTTGAGGAGGGCTTGAGAAAGTTGTCGGCTAATTTGCTCCGGTATCTTAGCCTCGAGTGCTTTCAGCTGGACTTCGCTGCGGCTTGGACGCGTCATACGCGCCGAGATTTGGAGGTTTTCAGCTGATTTGGGTTTTCATCATCGCATTCCGTCGGGCCCGGCAGACGATCTCGGCACGCTGGTTCGTACCGGTATGCTCGAAAAGGACAATTCCTCGATCGGGTCGCGACTTGGAGACCCGCGATTCCAGCACAATGGTCTTTGAAGTAATCGTATCGCCTATAAAGACAGGATTGGGAAAATCGATTTTCTCGAACCCCAGATTGCCGACGGTCGTCCCGAGCGTGGTTTCGGCGACGGAGAGGCCGACGACCAGCGATAAGGTGAACATACTGTTGACCAGAATTTGACCGAATTGCGTTGTGCTCGCGAATTCGGCATCGAGGTGTAGCGGTTGCACGTTCATGGTCAGGGTTGTGATCAGGAGATTGTCCGTCTCGGTGACGGTCCGGCTCGGCTGGTGAGTGAACGCTGTGCCCGGTGTCAGCTCTTCGAAGTATTTTCCCGCCATGATTTTGAGGTATCATTGAGCCACGGGCTTTGCCCAGAGCCAGAAAAAGATCTTTTGCGTGTCGGAATCAGAACAAAACCTTGAAATCAGGATTCTCACCCATCTTTCGCAAGATGTGGACGAGGCCGATTGGAATGCTCTCGTGGGGGAGGAATCCCCGTTTCTCGAATGGGGCTGGCTGGCCTCGCTCGAGGACGCCGGCTGCGTCGGGCCAGGTACTGGTTGGAGCCCCAAGCACCTCACGGTTTGGCAGTCCGGCAAATTGATCGCTGCATGCCCCCTTTATCTCAAGGGAAATAGCGAGGGAGAGTTCGTCTTCGATCACGCATGGGCGAATGCGGCTTACGGGGCGCAAATCGAGTATTTCCCCAAGATGCTCGTTGGGGTGCCCTTTACGCCTGCCGAAGGCGTTCGGTTCCTGGTCGCTGAAGGGCAGTCACGTGAGGCAATGGTTCGCTTGCTGGGGTCTTCCCTGATGGACCTTTGCAAGGAGAACGAACTTTCATCGATTCATATCAATTTTTGCTCCGCAGCCGAGGCGGCTGTGCTCGAGGAGGTCGGCTATAGTCGACGACTCGGCTACCAGTTCAAATGGCGCAATCATGATTACGATTCTTTTGCGGATTATCTGTCGGCACTGAAGCAAAAACGGCGCAAGGAAGTGAAGAGAGAGAGAAGAATTCTCGGTGAGCAGGGCGTCGAAATCCAGCCTCTGGTAGGAGACCAGATCCCCGACGACCTTTTTGCGCAGATGTATGAGATCTATCTGACGACCATCGATAAATACGCATGGGGGCGGCGTTACCTGACCCCGGAGTTCTTTGAGCTACTCAGACAGCGTTTCCGGCACAACCTCTGTTTTTTCACAGCGATGAGGGGGCCGCAGCTAATCGCCGGCACATTCAACGTGCAGAAGTCCGGAGCGCTCTATGGCCGCTACTGGGGCACCCATGAAGAAGTTCGCTTCCTGCATTTTAATGTCTGCTATTACGCAACGATCGAGCATTGCATCGACGCAGGCCTGCAACGATTCGAGCCAGGTGCCGGTGGCGAATTCAAGTGGCTACGTGGCTTTGATGCGGAGGAGACCCGCAGTATGCATTGGTTCGCGGACCCGCGGCTCGGCGATGCTGTCAGCCGGTTTCTCGTTTCGGAACGTGGAGAGGTCGAACGTGTGATCGCGGGTGCTGCCGAGAGAAGTCCGCTGCGGAAGGCGGGGCAAGCGACTGTCCCTCCCGAATTACCCGAGTGATGAAAAGCCGCCATCGATGACGAGCGTCTGGCCGGTAATGAAGCGGGCCTGATCCGAGGCAAGGAAAAGCACGCCGTCGGCGATCTCTTCCGGCTCGGCCCATCGCCTCATGGGAGTTCGTGCGAGGATGGGGTCATTCATTTCCGGAATGTCCTGCATGATCGATGTCATACGGGTATTCACCATTCCGGCCGCGATCGCATTGGCGCGAATCTTCTTGTCCGCCCAAGTGACCGCGATCGCCCGCGTCAGACCCGTGAGGCCGGTCTTGGCCGCTCCATAGCCTGGCACCATGGGGTGCCCAAAGATGGAGGTGAGGGAGGCGATCCCGACAACCGCCGCTCCTCCGGAGAGGCTGCTCTTTTCCAACAGCGGAAGGCAGGCTTGTGTAAGGCGGTAGCCTGAGGTGAGATTGATTCTTACCGCGCGCTCGAAGACGTCAGGGTCCCATTCGTTGCCGCCTCCGGGCAAACTGGCACCTGCGTTGTTGACCAGAATATCGAGCCTGTCGAGGGAGCGGGCGACCGCTTCGACGCTGTCGTTGTCTTCCAATTGCATTTGCCGGTAAGCGAACCCGGACAAGTCCGAATCATATGCGGCGGCATGGGCTGCTGTGCCTGTGATGGTGACCAACGCCCCAGCCTTATGGAACGCTGAAGCCGTGGCATAGCCGATTCCGTTGCTCCCTCCGGTCACGAGAACTTGCGCATCTTTGAAGTCGAAGTTGGCCTTGGCCTCGGGCATGGATTACCTCAATCCTTCTTGTTCTCCGGGCGAGCCGGAAATTTTTCAAAATAATAGGCGAAGCGCTCGCGCAGCTCTTCTGGATCAACGCCGAAATCTCGCTTCAGGTGATAACGCATCTGGCCTTCCTTGCCGCGCGGATGCGTGTCGAGGAATGTTTGCAGTTGGCTGCGGGCGGCAGGGTTCATCTCGAGTCCGGCTTTTTCGTAGATCTTTTCCACCATCGCAAGATCGTCCTGCATGAAGATATGAAAGGGGACGTCGATGGTACGGCCGGGAGGAAGGTTGTCCCGGTCGCGCACGCAGGCTCTGAGGAGGTGATCGATTCGGTCCGTCCAGTAGGTAGCCAGGGCTTCGGGTTCAACCTGCTTCCGGTTGATTCGTTGTCCGTAGGCCAGCATCGTGATGCTGGACTGGATCACCGCGACCGGGTCTCGGTGCGTGACAACGAACGTCGCATCGGGGAATACTTTCTCGAGTGCCGGAAGCTGCTCGAGGTGTTGGGGGCATTTGAGGACCCACCGACGGGCATCGCCACGTTGGTGTTGTAGCGTTTTTAAAACGTCGCGGCAGTACTCGTAATGCGGGGTTTGGTCGTGACTATAATAATGATCGCGCCAGCGCGGGGACATCGAGAGCCACTCGAAATTATAGGAAGCAAAGTTCGGTCCCATGAGTTCCAGCTCTTCGTGAATATGATCCGGATTCATCGGGTGCATGGCTGCGAGGAGTGGGGTGGCCTGTTGCATGGCTTCCCATTGTGCCGCGCAGCGTTTGTAACGGGGGTCCACACCGTCTTCTTCGATCCTGTCGTCCGGCATTGGCAGGGGTTCGTAGGACTCCCACAAGGGGAGGGCCTGCAGCCGGGTGTCGGATGCCATGAGATTCAGCAGGTGTGTGGTTCCGGACCGCGGCAGGCCGACGACGATGATCGGGGCATGGATGCGCTCCTCGAGAATTTCCGGATGCGCTTGCCAACAGGCTCGAAGCAGAAGTCTGTTTCGAGTGAACAGGGCGAGCTTGTTGCGCAAGGCAAGGCGGCCGATTCCTGTCAGGCCGGTATCTTCACCCCACTCGCTGGCGAGAATTTCCAGCCGCTCGCGAAAATCCATGGGTCCGAAGTCTTCCAATCCGGTAGCATCGCGAGCTTCGTCGAGAAGCCCGTCGACCGAGAAGTCAATCTGCAGAGTCTCGCCGTAGGCCAGCGCTGCCTTCTGGAAGTCGTTCAGAACCGGTGCCCGCAGGTCTTCGATATCGATCCATTGAGTCAAATCTTCGGCCCCGCGAGCTCGGCCTCGATTTTACCAGCCTGATGCTGGAGCCATTTCGTCTCCCAGAAGTTGGT
>DLYX01000026.1 GCA_003447545.1 Deltaproteobacteria bacterium
GACTCGGCGTCGAGGTGGTTGGTGGGTTCGTCCAGAAGCAGCACGTCCGGCGGTGTTGTCAGAAGTCGGCCCAGCTCGGCACGCATCGCCCAGCCTCCTGAAAGGGTGCGCAGGGCGCGCTCCTCATCTCCCGGAGGGAATCCGAGCCCCGCGAGAACTTTCCGGGCGCGTGCTTCCCGATCGTGACCGCCGAGTTGGGCGAATCGTTCATGGGCCTCGGCAAGTTCGGCGGATAGTCGAGCCTGCTCTTCGGCAGTGGCGTTCTCGATGCGGTCGGGGAGCGTTTCGAGGGCTGCCTCCAGCCGAGCGAATTCCGGGTCGGGGCGGAGCGCGGCTGAAAGTGCCGTTTCCTCCGACTGGGAATCGAGCTCCTGTCGCAGCATGCCGATCCGTATGCCCGAGTTGTGACCGACCCGGCCGGCATCAGGCTCCTCGTCGCCTACGATGAGTTTGAGGAGGGTGGACTTGCCGGCCCCGTTGGCGCCTACGATGCCGGTCCGTTCGCCGCGCTCGAAACGCAGCTGGAGGCCTTCGAAAAGCGTTCTTCCGCCAACTGCCTTATGAATGTCTTCCAGCCAAATCACGTACTGGGAGGTACGTACCAGATGGGAGACGTCCAGGCGCGTTCCTGAATGACACGCGCGATTTCAGGGTCCTGACAGCCGCCCGGTCGATTTTCGGGCTCGAATTCGAGGCATTGCCAGGCGTTCCAGCGGCAAGAGGGGTTCTCCAGAATCCGAGCGTAATATACGGCTCGCTGATGCGGATCGAAATCGGGATCGCGCCATCCCCCGCAGAGCTCTCGGTGCCCGGGGCCGGATACGGCGCAGGTATCGAGGTCGACGGTCGCGCCATTTTCGGCCCCGCCGGCGACCTCATGCACCGATTGGTGGAAGGTATCGTCGGGCCCGTACCACCCCTTCACGATTTGAATATGCTGCAGCAAGCCTCCGGGATTTTTCGCTGTGCCCGGATCCGCGAGTGCCTGCACGACGAACGTCGGGGCCACACCGATGTCGGGCGCGTCCGGGAGGGTGCCTCCCATGGGAACACCGAGTTCGTAGCCCAGTTCGGCCAGATTGCTCCGTTCACAGAGGTCCGGCGGCAAGTTCCAGCCGGCGAAGAGGCGGGGGCGGATGCGGGGGCCGCTGGTGGCAAAGGTTTCGCGTCGTCGCAGGGCATCAAAGACGGCTTCTCGGGAATTCTCTTCCGCCCAGACGCCCGCAAGCCCGCCGGGGTTTCTGGCGAGATTCCTGCCGATCCCCGCGGCGCCGTTTCCGCTTGTGAGGCGTTTGCGCGCTGTATCGTCCATGATGCCGGACGTCCCGGGATAGCTCTTTTCGACGACGACACCGGGTGCAGCATTATGAGTATCCGTGCTGCCGATAAAACCCACTTCAAAGGGGTTGATACCGAGGCGCTCCTCTTCGCGCATCCCCTCGATGATGGCATAGCGTGCGTAGTCCAGCCTCTGGACGCATCCCTTGCGGGCCATGGCCCCGAGAGAGCGCTCGGTGCCGATACAATTCTCGGGGCCGAGTTCGCCAAGACCGCGCATCTTTTCGAAATTGCAAAGCTCATCGACGCCGCCAAGCACTTTCCATAAGTCGTTGCGGCACTCGGACTCGCCCTTGATCTGCATCATCTCGACCAGCGGCTCGAGTCGTGCCCGGAGCGCGACTCTTTTTTTCTGTTCGGCAAGCGGCAGATCCTGATAGTCCAGCGTGAAGATATGCCCCCCGGAGAGATTGGGATTATGGGGAATTGTCAGGGCATCGCACGGTGTGCCCGTGTCGAGGCAGCGGCTGACCAGCTTCTCCCATAAATCCACCTCGGTGGCAGCGTCGATCCAGGAGATCGGGAGCTCGGGAACGACATTGTTTCGGAAGAAGACATTGCGGTGAATTTTCGTGCGGCCAGGAGAGCGACTGTATTCCCACGCAACCAGAGTCGTGAATTTGCACGAGGAAGACCGGTCATAGAATTCCTCGGCCGCACGCTGGGTTTCTTGCCAGCGAGATTTTGCCGCAGCGCGACAGGGGCGAGCCTCGTCCCCGCAAATGGTTGCGCCGCGACCTTCCAATGTCATGATCCCGAGCATCCGAGAGGGCCAACCCTTGAGGCCCAGCATCCACGCTATCCAGGAGTCTTCTTCGCCCCGGAAAATACGACAGTCGCCGGTGTCGTAGACTGCCGAACCGGGTGTGGTGCAGAGACTGACTTCGCCCAGCCACTCGGCATGGTCGGTGACGGCGGCAAAATCCAGTGGTCGATCAATCTTCAGCCCACGAGTGCCCTGGCCGTCCGGACCAAGCGGCGGAACGAAAATCTCCTCGCCCCGTGCATAACGATAGGCGTCGCCGGGTTGGTTGATGACATCTCGGCCTCGGGCATCCATGGAGAGCCCGGTATGGACATGAAGATCGCCAAAAAGAGCTTGCCTGGTTTCGCGTCGATCCAGGCAGGGCTCGCGCGGCAGGACTTCGATTTGTGGAGCGGCCCCGCCAGGTGGGGACCATTCGGGATGTTCTGGTTCAAAGTTCCCGAAATCGCATCCGGAGAGGAGGGTCAGAAAGAGAGCGCATCGGAGTCGCATGATCGGTCTTTTCGCATTCGCAGGAACCTCGGTGCAACTTCTGCGATTTGAGTTGCTCCACCGGCCGGCTCAATCGATTCGATTCGATCGGTCGCTCGGAGTTTCTTCGGCAAAGCCTTTGACGGTTACCACAGCGGTCGCGCCCATGCGGAAGGGTTTCTTTGGATTGCGTTGGTCGAGAGTAATACGTACCGGGAATCTCTGCGCGAGTCG
>DLYX01000228.1 GCA_003447545.1 Deltaproteobacteria bacterium
TTCGCTTTTGGAGGGAGCGGAGAGGATTACCCGGAAGCCGGCTCGTTCGAGAGCCTCGCAAACGTGAGCGGGATACATCGACTGCGTGGCCGCCAGCGTCGGCAAGAAGAGTTTATGAAGCCTCGCGTGCTCGGGATTGTCCCAGTCGAAATAGGGGGTGAGCAGATACTCGGAGCATGCGTAGCGGGACCCCGGTTTCAGGACGCGGTACATCTCGCGAGCGTGCGCATCGAGTTCTTCTTTTTTGAAGAAGGGCCATACCGCCTGAAAAGAAAAACATCCGTCAAAACTTTCGGACTCGTATTCGAGCGGCTGGTGGTGATCGCCGAATTTGAAGTGAAGGCGATCGCTCATATCGCACTCGGCGGCCCAGTCGATCCCGTTTTCAACCTGGTTCGGATCAATATTGTATCCGGAGACCTGCCCCCCGGTCATGGTCGCAAAATGATGCGCAATTCGCCCGCGCCCACAGCCCATATCGAGGAGGTGAGAGTTCGTCGGGTCTTTGAGGTTCATCTCGGAAAGGATGTCTTTTTCGACCAGCAGCTGGTTGCCGTATAGCCCCAGCTTTTCATCGAGCTGTGGTGGGATATAGAGTTTTTCCAGATCGAAGATCGACAGCATATTGTTGAGGACTTTGTAGTAGTCCGCGACAGCTTTGGTCTCGTCTGCGGTCTCAGTTTCCTCCCCGGCCTGCATGCGTTGGAAGAATTTATAGGCATCGACGCAGGCCTGCTTGTCCTCCTCGGGCAGGGTCGCGAGCCGTTTGAGTCCGATGAACGAGGTCTTGATTCTGTACCAATTCAATTTTCTTAACCCTGTTTGGAGCAGCATCGTTTGCTGCGGTGAGAGAGGCTTGAAGCCGGGTCCGAGTGGACAGAGTTATAGTGTCCTTTAGCCCTCGGGGATACAAGGCGATGGCGATTCCGGTCTTTCGTCGGCCTTTGGGGGTCGGGTGCCCGGGCGATCCCTGACCTCAAGGCGCCTCGTTGCGCGGGACATCCGGGTTTGGTGGCACTTCCGCTTTTGCAGGGGGCTGTACCGTAAGCAGTTGGGTCACGAGTCGAACCCGGACGGGTGTTCCGACATAGCTGCGAGCCGTCGAGCGAATTGCCGCGGCGAGTCCAGCGGGTGCTAATTGGGTGCCCGTCACGCGAACGTTGAGCTGAATGCCGATCTCGTCGTAGGCCACGGCGATGCTCTCTAATTGGTAGTCGGAACCCAGGGTTTCTCGGAGGGCAGGGATCAGTTCCGTTGGAAGTTGATTCGGGGTCGCCCGTGAATCGGGCTTGATGCTCAGAAAGGCTCCGAGGACCAGAACCGAGAGCATCAGAATATTGACAAGCAGCAGCCGCCAGCGAGAGGCCTTCTTGATGTTTCGCAGCCCGACGGCCCAGAGGCTGGCCATGGAGGCCAGCACGATGGTGAACATATTGATTGCGAAGAGCAGCAGGGAGTTGAGAGCGAGCTCGAAATTGCCCAGCGACAGAGCGAGTCCGGAAGTGGCAATGGGGGGCACCAGAGCTGCCGCGATCGCGACGCCCGGAAGCGCGGCGACAAGGCCAGGCCGGGAAGAAGCGTAGGCGGCCGCCAGGCCTGCGGCAAACGCCACAAAGAGATCCAGCAACCCGGGTCCGCCGCGCCCCAGCATCTCTCGCGTTGGTTCCTGGAATCCCGGCGTGGCCAAGCCGACAAGCACGCCGACGATCAAGGAGACAACGACGCCAAAACCGATCGAGCGCAGGGAAATGCGCGATAATACCGGGTTGCCCTGAACCAATGCCAATCCCAGGCCGAGAAGCGGAGTCATCAATGGCGCGACCAGCATGGCGCCGATCACAATCGCGGCGGAGTCCTGAATCAGTCCGATCGCCGCCATGAACGTCGAGAGGAACATCAAGGCAAAAAAATCGAAATCCCATTGCGAAGAGGATTGGATCCGGTCGACCAGAGAGACGCGATTTTCGCGGTCGATTTGAGGGACCATGCGCTCCACAAAGCCTTCGGTGATCCCGAGGAAACGATTCCGAATCGGTGAGCCGGAGCTGACAATCGCGACTGTGGGGCGCGTCTCCCCGCGAGAGAGGCGCGCGCCGACCCCGCCTCCGATATGGCTGCCGAAAAGGCCGAGGCGCGATGCGCCCAGAATGACCAGATCGAAGGAACCACTTTCCCATGCCTGACGAATGCCCCGTGCCGCCTGGTCGTCGACGACGACCCGGCGGTCGACGTCCTTCTGGTCCTTGCCAAGCGCTTTTTTCAGGAGGGCGTCGAGTCGTCGCTCGCCGACCTGCTCGGAGTCGGGGCCAATCCCGGGGTTCACCCGCACAGCGGTCAGGGGTTGGGGGGTGTCCGCCGCGAGATCCTTTCCCAGTCGCAAGGCAGAGACGCCGTGGGGGCCGGTCGATGTGCCAACCAGTATTCTGGAAAACGGATTATCCTCTTCGAGTCCGAAGCAGAAAACCACCTCGCATGGGGCGAACCGCAGGAAAATCCGGCGCTCCTTGATGAAGTCCGGGTCGGTGGTGTTCAGTTCCTGGCGTGCTGCCGTGACCAGCGAAAGTTTTTCCTTTTTGACATCCGCCAGCAGCAGTTGTCGAAACGATGTGAGGCTTTTGAGCGGGAGTTGCTTGAGGCGGAGATGAACGATGTGCGCGGCCGCCGGGTCGGGGTTGGCGGTGTCTTCCTGGTCCGTATCGTTTTCGCGATCGCCCGCGCAAAGGGACTCTGACGAGGCGATGAGATCGATAATCTCTCGAATGGAATCCGCGCCTTCGCCGTCGGCTTCCTCTGTCAGGTTGCGCTCGACGGGATCGCCGTCCTGCCGGGCCACCTGCTGGTAGACCAGAAGGTCCTTCCGGCGAGATTGGGCCAGCTGTATCGCCCACCGCAGTTGCAGCTTCAGGTCGAGATCCGAACCCAGCAGTACTCCAATCGAACCCTCTGCCATCTTGACTCCTCTGGTGCGCCCCCACTGAATAGCCGACAGCACCACCTCGGCACAACTTGGCGACCCGACTGGACGAGACCGGCGTTCTCCCCTTATGGTAGAAACGAAACGAGGGACGTGATGCACATTCA
>DLYX01000481.1:0-1004 GCA_003447545.1 Deltaproteobacteria bacterium
ATGATCGCTCTGGGTCCACACTTCACGATTCTTTCGGCGGCCTTGCAAGCCGGGGTCGGGCCCACGCCGGTCTGGACAATCCAGGTGGCCACGCCGGCGACATCACCTGCGAGCCCGAAGAGTCCTTCGTGGTCGAGGCGCTGGCGATTCTCGAGGATATCTTGCAGGCCTCGAGTTTCCACCGGCATCGCGACCGTGAGAACGATGGTTGGCTGGTTCATCATAATCGGAACCGGAAGCCGGCGACGAGAGCCTCATCGCTTTGCAGAACTTTCACCCCGGCATCGGTGAGGCCCTTGGCGAGGAGGTTGAAGCCATTATTGGCGTTGCTCACCGGCTCGAGTGCAAAGAAAGGCTCTGCGGGTGGGGTGAACAAGATGATATGTCCCAATGAGGCGTCGCTCTCGATCTCCCCGGTGACCTCACTTTTGGGCCAGCGGAGCTTCGCTCGATGGTTCCAGCCGGCAAAACAAGTGTCGAACCCTCGGTCGGGAAGCGGGCGCATTGGATGGAATTTCTGCTCGGAGCGCAGCTCCTGCGCGGCTTCCTCGGGGCTGAGGTCGCGATAGGCACCGAGTGCCGAGAATTCCAGTTCGACTTGCTCTGTCGGGTCGAAAAGGGCGCGCTGAAAGTAGGGATGAAAGCCCGCTCCAGCGGGCATCGGTTTGTCCCCGGTGTTGGTTACGGTCAACTCTGCCGTGAGGGTGTCGTTGCTAAGGCCGTAGATGATTTGGGCGCGAAAGGGGAAGGGGAAATCGAGGTCGGCGAAGTCGGTGCTGCGGAACGATAGCTGCAAGTGGTCCGACGTCTGCTTCTCCAGAGTCCAGGGTCGCTTTCGGACACAACCATGAATCGCGTAGCCGCCGTCGGCGTTGGCCTGAAGCTG
This sequence comes from Deltaproteobacteria bacterium, assembly GCA_003447545.1. GTDB lineage: Bacteria > Desulfobacterota > Binatia > UBA12015 > UBA12015 > UBA12015. The sequence continues at coordinate 887 of DLYX01000481.1, forward strand.
ATAGTGCTCCCCCTGAAAGGAGAATTGCGCTCCTGTGAGCCGATTGGAGAAGGGCACCAGGAGGAATGAGGACATGGCGGACGAGTTTCCGGCCCGGATTGCCTCGGGCGGGGGGGGC
>DLYX01000481.1:1298-2970 GCA_003447545.1 Deltaproteobacteria bacterium
CCCGGATTGCCTCGGGCGGGGTGGGCCGCAGGACGGGTATCCATTCCCCTCCGTGCCGGAGCGCGAAGGCGGAGATGCTGGCACCGGCTTCCGGCTCGATCGCAAGTTGGAGTCGGGAGTTTTCCAGATGGAGAGTTTGCATGAAATCCGTTTGCCCCGGTTGAGGAAAGCGAGTGGGGTACACGGGCCGGTTGGCTGGGGAGCCTTTCGGCAGGTGCCGCCTTCAGTCCTTAGCGTGTAATTGCATGTGGTCTGCAATAAATCTAGAAAACAGGGATGGAACTTCGCGATGTCGTCCTGCTGCTCGCGGCTTCCATTCCGATTGTCTTCGTATGCCATCGGGTAGGTGTGCCGAGTCTGGTCGGTTTTCTGCTGACCGGCATCCTGCTGGGCCCGGAGGGAACTGGATGGGTCCAGGATGCAGAGGTCGTCGAGCGCCTCGGGCAGGCAGGCGCCATTCTCCTTCTTTTTGCAATTGGTCTGGAGCTTTCGGTGGCCGAATTGGCCCGCCTCGGCTGGCGGGTTCTGTTGGCGGGCGTTGGCCAGATTCTGTTGATGGGGTGCCTTGCCTTCGGTTTTGCTCGAATTGCCGGCTGGGCTGGTCCCTCGGCCGTATTGCTGTCTTTTATTCTGGTGCATTCCAGCACCGTGGTCGCTTTGAAGCTCTTTGCGGATCGTGGCCAACTCGACGCCCCACAAGGTCGCGTCGCGACCGGCATTCTGGTGCTGCAGGATCTGTCGGTTGTCCCGATTGTGTTGCTGATTCCGCTGCTGGGCAAACCGGAGGGCATTGATCTTTCGGAGATTGCACGCGCCCTGGGCACGGCCTGCGTCGTGGTTGTAGGTATCGTCGCGCTGGCGAGGGTCGTCTTGCCAGCCCTGCTGCGCGAGGCTGCCGGGCTGGGACTTCGCGAACTCTTTACGGTCACGGTCGTTCTGATCTGCCTCGGTACGGCCTGGCTCGCGGAAAGTATGTCTCTCTCACTGGAGGTGGGAGCGCTGATCGCCGGGCTGGTTCTTTCCGACTCCGACTATTCACACCAGGTCTTTGCCGATATGGCGCCGCTTCGGGATGTCTTTGCGAGCCTGTTTTTCATCTCCATCGGAATGCACCTCGGCTACGAGTTCCTGATGACGCATGCTGTGGAAGTTCTGCTCGGCGCCGCCGGGTTGATGCTTGGCAAGATCCTCATTTTTCTGGTGCTTCTCTTGCCCGTCCTCGGTTCGCTGCGTCTGGCGCTCGTCGTGGCCGTGGGCCTGTCTCAGTTGGGCGAGTTGGCCATCATCCTTCTCCAGATAGCCGGGCCGACGGGCCTTTTTCCGCCCGGCGCACAGGAACTTCTGGTCGGCATTGCCGTGATCACATTCGGGGTCTCGCCCCTGCTGCTGGGGCCGGCCGAGAGGTTGGGTTTGTGGTGGCAGCGTCGGCGCGGGACGACTCTGGATTCTCTGTCGGACGAGCCGCCGGTCGACGGACATGTCGTGATTCTGGGTTATGGGTTGAACGGACGCAATCTGGCAAAAGTTTTGCGCGAGACGGGCGTTCCCTACCGCGTCGCTGCTCTGAACCCTGCCCGCGTCGCAGAGGCGCGCTCGCGCGGAGAGCAGGTCGTCTTCGGGGATGCGACGAGTCGCGAGGTTTTGGAAACTCTGGCAGTTTCGCGGGCGTCGA
>DLYX01000305.1 GCA_003447545.1 Deltaproteobacteria bacterium
GTGGGTAGTTGGTAGGCAATGGCATCACCGGAAACGACGCCTTCGGCGGCCATCCCGGCGGCGAGTTGCATGGTCTCTTTTTGGATATCGAGGAAGCTGAAGTGCCGTGATTCCTCGATCAACATGGTGGCGTCCGTTCGGGATTGGACGGTTTCCGCAAAGCAGTCCCCGAGGGCGCGGCCGCACCAGAAGTCGGTAACGGAGGGAACCTGTGCCTTGAGGTTCCGGATTTGATCCGGGATCCGCTGCCTGTAGGGGGGGATCTTTTCTGATCGGTCCGATTCTCGCATGATCCTGCCACTCCGGGCGCCAGCATCGGACCCGGGACGCCATTTCGCCGGGTTTTTGCGAGAATCGCAAATGACCTTCATCGCCGCCCTCAAGCGCGGTTCCTCCGGGCCGTTTCCGGCTTGCACTTGAAGCCTTGGGGATGAGGAGGGTAGTCCTGTCGGTATGGCAGATGTCGAGTTTCAAAATGAAAATGGAGTCCTCTGGATTACTCTCAATCGCCCCGAGCAGATGGGAGCGCTGACCTCGGAGATGCGTGACCAGATCCTGGAGCAGATCTGGGCCGCCCGGGACGATACCGCCGTCCGGGCGCTGGTCATCACCGGCAAGGGCAAAGGGTTTTGCACGGGTGCCGACCTTTCGGGGGGCGCGCCGCCGACACCATGGGTTGGGCGAACGCGGTTCATGATGCGGACCGGATCGCAGAAGCTGCTGCGGGCGATCTGGGAGATCGAGAAACCCGTGATCTGCGCGGTCAACGGAACTGCCGCAGGGCTGGGTGCCCATATCGCCTTTGTCAGCGATTTGATCGTGGCGGCCGAAGGCGCACGTTTCATCGAAGTCTTTGCCCGGCGCGGGATTGCGCTGGATGCGATGGGCGGCTTTATCCTGCCGCGGATTCTGCCTCTGGCGAAAGCCAAGGAGTTGGTATTCTTCGGAGATCAGATCACCGCGGAGGAAGCCAAGGATCTGGGCGTCGTCAACAAGGTCGTGCCGGTCGAGGAGTTGGAGGCGGCGACCCGGGAATGGGCCGAGCGTCTGGCCGTAGGGCCGACCTTCGCCATCGGAATTTCCAAGCGATTGCTCAATCGAGGGACCGAAGTCGATCTGGAGACCAGCCTGGATGACGAAGCGACCATGCAGGCGTTGGTGGTTGGATCCGAGGATGCACAAGAGGGGATCAATTCCTTTCGGGAGCGTCGCAAGCCGGCCTTCAAGGGGAATTGAGCCCCGCCATCGGCAGTTCGCAAAGGGGTCTTCGGCGCGGGATCCTCGTGCTTGGATGTCTGGCGCTCATGGTTTCGGCCTATGGATTGGTCCGCCATAACAACTGGTATCTGGCGAGCGATCAGGCCGCGTTTCTGACAATGGCCCGAGATCTGCGGTCCGGAACGGTTTTCCATGATGCCACCATTTTCACCGAAACCGTTCCTCACCAGTGGCATTGGAAGACATATGACGCCTTGCAGCAGACCTATTTCTTTCGCGATGGTGAACTATATTCGCGCTACCCTCCCGGATTCCCCCTCCTGCTGGCTGCCGCGGGCGCGTTAGGGGGCGAGGCGGCCGAGCATTGGCTGAACCCTTTGCTCTATCTCGCCACCCTGCTGATTCTGGCAGTTTTGCTGGATTCGGTTTTACGCGGCCATGATCCCCTGCTGGCGCTGGGGGCCGGGGTCTTGTCGCTTTGGTTGGTGCTTCTTGTGCCGGCGGGCATTCATCTCTGGGGGATCACGGTCGCACGCGATCTCCCGGCGCATGGTTTGGGCCTGCTGGCCGTCCTTCTGGCTGTGCGGGGTCGAGCGTTTGGCTCGGGTTTGGCGTTGGGTGCGGCAGCATTGATCCGGCCGGACGCGCTGCTCTACGCGACCTCCGTGGCGGGTGTGGCTATTTGGCGGCCGCCCGCGCGCCGTGCCCTGGTTTTATGGGGCGTGGCTCTGGGCCTCGGACTGCTGCCCCTGCTGGCCTATAATTTCGTGACGCAGGGCCACCCCTTCTCTTTCACGCAGGGCGGCGAATTCCTCGAGCTGCTCAGCTGGGTTCTGCCGGGCACGGCGTATGCTTCCGAAGAGCTGGCCGTCGCTGTCTCCGGGGGTGGTTTTCGTCTTTCGCATTTGGCGAGCACCTTGCCCGGTAACCTTCGTCTTTTTTGGGGCTCCTTCGGCGCCTTGCTGCTTTTGACGCTCGCGGGGGGCTTGTGGTCCATGCGTCACGCACCGGGAGCCGCAGCGGCATTGCTGCCCTATCCGATTGTCGCGATCTTGTTCTACAGCTGCTGGGTCCACCCGGATGCTCGCTACCTTACCGGTGCGAGTCTGTGTCTTCTGGGCCTTACCGCGGTCGGCGGGGTGGTCATGGCCCGCTTTTTTCAGAACCCGGCTCTTGGTTGGTTCGGGAAAACCCTCTCCATTCTCCTCGGAGTTCTTTTGCTCTCATGGCAGCAATCAGATCAGCATATTCTGTCGATGGCACCGCCGGGGCGCGTGTTTGTGGGACTTTTTTCCTCGGCAGTTCTGATGGGTCTTGTGCGGACCTGGTTCCGTGATGCCGCGGGCTGGGCCATGTTGGCGCCGAGCGTCGCTTTGGCCTTGCTGGCGATGCTGCCGATGCTCGTGAAAGCTCCAGGTTGGGGACCTTTTCGTCGCCCCGAGCAGCTTGCGGCGAGCGTCTATGTGCGCGAGCAGGTTCCGCCCGGCTCCTTCCTTCTGGCCGACCCCTCCCTCGGGCGCCCCGCCGAAAACCTCCGTGTCTACGGGGGTGTCGAGGCCTTTTATCCTGCCGAGTTCGCCCTGCTGGATACAACACCCGAGACGGCTGCGTTTCTCGCTCTGATCCATGGGCGGCGTGTCTTCCGGCTGGTGGATGGCCGTGATGTGCTCCCCCGGGTGGCGATCCCGGGGATGGCTACTCAGAAGTTGGTGGCCTTTGTGCCGCAGTCTCGGGCGGCCGAGATTTTTGCGGATCCTCGCCGGGTGCCCTTCGGCGTAAGGCTCTATGAGTGGAGCGGGCTCGATCCTGCCGATCCGGTCGGTGCCGTCGGTCAGGGGCCTTGAGCCCCGGCCTGCCGGAGCGGTTCCAGAATCTCGCGCTCCACCCATTGGGCATCCCACCATTCCAGAGGGTCGACATGGTGTCCGCGCAAGGTCACGCTGAAGTGCAGGTGGTCACCACCTGCCAGTCCGGTCTCGCCGCTCCGCCCGATCACGTCGCCGCGGGTAATGCGCATGCCGGGTTCGACGTCGATTTCGCTCAGGTGGGCGTATAGCGTGGCGAGGCCCAGTCCATGGTCGATCAGGACGACTTTGCCGTAAATACCGAGTTCCCCCACCCATTCGATTTGGCCGTCGCCCGCGGCCTCTACCGGCGCGCGCCGCACCGAAGCCAGATCGTAGCCCAGATGGGTTTGTTCATCGATGGGTTGGCCCTCGTAGGTGTAGGTTCGGTGCTCGGCGAAACGGGAGCCGACCTGCGTTCCACGTTGTTGCTGAAGGGCGCGCGGGGTGAGTAGCTGGGGCGCGGAGCTTGCCAGCAGGGCCTGAAGCTCGATCTCGCTTTGCTTGCGCATCGTCCGGTTGACGGCGAGATAGGCCTCCGCGGGGGTCTCCGGGACGGGTTCCTCGTACCGGATCAGGAGCGGCTCGATTTTCGTGCGGATGAA
>DLYX01000624.1 GCA_003447545.1 Deltaproteobacteria bacterium
CCACCACCACCTGATTCTGGACGGTTGGTCCTCGGCGATGGTACGCCAGGAATTGACGGCCGCCTACGCTGCCTTCGCGTCGGGGAAAGTGCCGGACGCACCCGAGGCGGGCGCCTACGAAGAGTTCATTGCCTGGATTCGCCGCAAGGATCTGCGCGCCGCCGAAAGCTTCTGGCGTGAGACTCTGGCCGATCTGGAAGACCCGGGCACGCTGGGTGGTGGAGGCGTCGAGGGCGAAGCCGGTCTCCGGACCGAGGTTTTCTCGCCGGATGCCGGTTTCGTCACGCGGATCGATGCTTTTGCCCGCCGATTGGAAGTGACGACCAATACCGTGCTGCAGGCAGTTTGGGGACTTGTTCTGGCTCGGATGACCGGCAGCTCGGATGTGGTTTTCGGCACGACCGTCTCGGGTCGGCCGCCGGAGTTGGCCACCGCCCAGAAAACAGTCGGCCTTTTTATCAACACGATTCCGGTGCGCGTACGGATCGACCCGGAGCGAGATCTCTCGGAATGGCTCCACGAGCTTCAGGCGACGGCGGCGCAGGCACGCGAATTTGAGTTCGCGCCCCTTTCTCGGGTCCAGAGTTGGGCTGGGCGAGGTGGCGGTGAGCCATTGTTCGAAACCTTGCTGGTATTTGAGAACTACCCCGGTCAGGCAACGGCGCTGTCCGGCAAGGCCTCGGCACCGGGCGCGAAAGTCTTTCGAAATCAAGCGACCCATTATCCGCTAACCCTGATCGTGTTGCCCGGGGAGGGCTTGCGGATGGAGCTTGCCTACGACGGTGCGGTCTTCGACCCCACCGCGGCCGCTGGACTGGCGGCCCTCGTCGAGGAAACTCTGGAAGGTTTGATGGCAGAAACCACAAGACGTCTGGGCGATGCCCTGGCAGCGGTTTCGGTCGCACGCCCGGCCGCGGAGCGCGGTGCGGAGCCGGAGTGGACGGCTTCCTCCATGCCCGAGGCGTTTCGCCGGCATGTGATTGAGCGGCCGGATGCGATTGCCTTGCGGGACGCCGAGCGCGTCTGGAGTTATGCCGACCTCGACCTGGCGACGGATCAGGTTGCCTGCGGGTTGCAGTCCCGGGGTGTCGGGGTGGAAGATCGGGTGGGTGTGTTTCTGCCGCGATCCTGCGAGGCAATCATCGCGCTCTTGGGTGTTCTGAAAGCTGGCGCCGCCTATGTGCCGCTCGACCCCGAATATCCGGCTGCGCGATTAAGGCATATGCAAAGCGATGCGGGTGTTCGTTACGTGGTATCGGACGGGAATCCGTCGGATGCGGTATCCGAAGGGGTGGTCGCTCTGGCGGACCTTCTGGCCGAAGTGGTGGACCCGGATGCACGCGCCGCTCTCCCCGATATTGCGCCTGATCAGCTGGCGCTGGTTCTCTACACTTCCGGTTCCACAGGAGTTCCCAAGGGGGTGGCACTCACCCATCGGGGTGTTCTGCGCACGATGCTTGGCGCCACGTACATGGAGTTGAACCCGGACACCGCTCTGGCACACGCCTCCACGCTTTCGTTTGATGCGGCGACCTTCGAGATCTGGGGGCCGCTGTTGAATGGCGGTTCGGTCCGCCCCTTGTCCCGACTCGACCTTCTGGATGCGGACCGTCTGGCGGAGATCTTCGCTCGGGAATCCATTAATATGGTGTTTTTGACCACCGCCTTGTTCCAGCATTATGGCCGGAGCCGCCCCGAGATTTTTGATGGCGTGGACCAGGTGTTGTTCGGGGGAGAGCGCGTGGACCCGGCGGTGGTGCAGGCCTTGCGTCCGCGGCGAAGTGAAAACTGGCTTCGCCATCTCTACGGGCCGTGCGAGACAACCACCTTTGGCACTTGGGATCCGGTCGATACGTCCTCTCTCGCTGGCGGGACGGTGCCGATCGGGCGACCGGTCATGCATACCGACGCCCTGATTGTGGACCGCTGGGGCACACCTTTGCCGGATGGCCTCGTGGGGGACCTCTGTCTGGGGGGGCGCGGTTTGGCGCGAGGCTATCTAGGTAGTCCGGCTGCGACGGCCGCGCGGTTCCTGCCGCATCCACAGCGATCCGGAGAACGGCTCTATCGCACCGGGGATCTGGTGCGTCGCAATGCGCGCGGTGCGATCGAGTTTATCGGACGCGTGGATGCACAGATCAAGATTCGAGGGTTTCGCATCGAGCCGATGGAGCTCGAGGTGGTCTTGCAGGCGCAAGAGGGTGTGAGCCAGGCAGCTGTCGTGGTCGCCGGCGAGGGATCGGACCGCCATCTGGTCGGCTTTCTGGTCTGCGATATGACGGATGCCGAAATGGAGGGTTTGCGTCGGCGCCTGACCGAACTTCTTCCGCCCTATTTGCTGCCGAGCCGCCTCGAGAAAATTGTCGAGTTGCCGCTGGGCCCTGCAGGCAAGGTGGATCGCCGCCGTTTGGTCGAGTCACTCCCGGCGCGCTCCCGTGAGTCCGGTGCAGATGCTCCTCGTACGCGGCTGGAGCAGATGCTTGCTGATATCTGGGGCCAGATGCTGGGTCGCGAGCAAGTGGGGATTCATGAAGATTTCTTCGACCTTGGCGGACATTCGATTCTTGCGGTCCAGGTCGTGGAGAGGATCCGCGCAGCGGTTGGGGGCTCGCGCGAGGTGCCGTTGACGGCCATTTTTCAGGCGCGCACCATCGCCGGGCTGGCGTCCTTTTACGCAGGAACCTCAACGGCAGCAAGCCCGCTGGTGCCCCTGCGCGGAACCGGAAACCAACCCCCTCTCTTCTGTTTTCATCCCGCTGGCGGACATGTGACGGGCTATCGTCAACTGGCCGCGCAGCTGCCCCGGGGGTTCCCGGTGTTCGGCGTTCAGTCGCGTGCGCTTCTGGACGCTTCACAGGTCGCGGAATCGATCGACTCGATGGCCGAGGATTATGCCGATGTGATTCACGCACAATTTTCAGGTGGACCGTATCGATTGTTGGGGTG
>DLYX01000425.1 GCA_003447545.1 Deltaproteobacteria bacterium
GGCGGACGAAACACCTTGCGGATCTTTCGATCTCTGAAGCCGGTGATCGCGGCGATCAACGGACCCGCCGTCGGGGTCGGCGCCACCATGACGCTTCCGATGGATATTCGACTCGCGAGCGAAAAGGCGCGCATGGGATTTGTCTTTGCGCGCCGCGGTGTCGTTCCGGAAGCCTGCAGCAGCTACTTTCTGCCGCGCGTCGTCGGCATCAATACCGCCATGGAGTGGGTGGCTACCGGCCGCGTCTTTGACGCCAATGAGGCCCACCAGCGAGGCCTGGTGAGCGAGGTTCTGGCACCGGAAGACCTGCTCCCCCGCGCTCGCGAGTTGGCGCGAGAGATCGCCGAGAATACAAGCTCGATCTCGGTGGCACTCTCACGCCAGATGATGTGGCGGATGTTGGGCGCCAGTCACCCCATGGAAGCCCACCGGTTGGATTCGCAGGGGATGTTCGCCACGGGCGGCTCCCCGGACGCCAAAGAAGGCGTGGAAAGCTTTTTGCAAAAACGTGCTCCGGAATTCCCGGGGAAAGTCTCCGCTGATTTACCCGATATCTTCTCGGACTGGCAGGATCCTCCCTACGAGCCCGGCGAGAGCTGACGCACCCCGCCCCAATCCGGTCTGGCCAGATATCGGCCGAGGCCCGGTTCGCCAGCTTGCCCTAGCAATCAGCGTTGTCGCTAAGAAATTCGCCAGGAACCCATGTGCCGTGGAAGCCGTAGGGCACTCTCAAATCCAATTCGATCTCGGCGATTGGCCCCCGCGTGTGGTTCATCGCCTCGAAGACCGCAAGAGTGCTGCTGTTCGTCCGGCTATTATAAAGATAGGAGAGAAGGTAGCCATCACCCTCTGCCGGGCCCGCCGGCACAAAGATCGCTTCTGCGGCATGAATATTGGACTCGGGCGTCCATAACTTACCCTCACCCGTCCGATTATTCATATAGGCAATACCACCGAGATCGACCGTGCCCGGTTGGTCCCGAAACTCGGCGTGCCAGCTATGCGTGTAGGGGAGACCCGTGTAGCGAGGGTCGATCTTCGGTAGATCCCAGTTTTCCTTGTGAATGATCTGATCGCGGAACGTAAGTTCCTCGCCGGCCGTATTGATGGACCAGCGACGGTAACTATCTTCACCCGTGGCCAGGTCGGAGGAGTCGAAAACCCTTTCAAGCCAATGCACATCGATATGGATTTCGTCTCCGTCGCGGAAGGCATTGGTCTCGTGGAAGACAAAACAGGGATCCGGCAACTCCACCCAGCGGATCTTGTCACCAGACTCACCAAAAGGCAGAACTCCGAGTCGCGAACCATACTCCGGGGTCCACTTGAAGGCATCGATCGGATTCTCGATCGCATTCGTAATATCGAACACGACGGGACATTCCCAGAAAATGACCTCCCCGTTGGTGATCGCAAACGAATGCACCATCGTCGGCTTTTCGGTCTCGATCACAGCTTCGTTCAGAACGACACCCTCGGGCGAAATCTCCCAGTAAGTAATATGGGGCGCGACAAACCAGTAGCCGAAGCAATGCAGGTTGCCCGTCTCAGGGTCGATCTTTGGATGGGCGGTCATCGAATTCGGGATCGCCCCGCCGAAGGTCTCGAGGCTGAGGGTTTCAAGTGTGTCGGGATCCAACTCGAAAGCCGCGCCGATCTCTCCGAGGCTCAGAAGCTTGCCGCCGTGGAAAAACGCGCTGACGTTACTCGTGCCTGCCGCGCCTCCTGGTGCAAGGCCATTGTCGATGGTCTCATTGAAAGCGATGCCGCCCTTGTAGAGATCTGTCTGGACATAGCGATTTTTGTACGAGAGGACCCGACCATTCTCGAAGCGCACTCCATGGACCATTCCATCGCCGAGGAACCAATGCGGGGAATTCGTATTCTGCGGGTTCGAGCCGTTGCGAACATAGGAGCCGTTGAGTTCTGGAGGAATACGGCCCCTGACTCGGAGGTCACATTTGGTGACCTCCTCGTACGTAGGCGCGAAGTTATTCTGCAGCCACCAACCGATATCGGGATCGACGACCAACGGGGGCTCGACGTAAGGTAGATCTCCATTGCTCGATCCGCCGCAGGCGCTCAACAGGCCGGCGGGCAGGCTCATCGCGCCAGCACCCATCAGGGCAGCCTTCAAGAAGGAGCGTCTCTGCATCGGGGGCAGTTTGGACAAATCAGCGGGTTGCATTATTTGGACTCCTGAAAATTTGGTTGGTCGCTTCGATAGAGGAGGGACCCTCTAGGAAGTATGGTTTCCCTGCCGAGGCGTCAACAATTTCCCGTCAGTTCTTGATCACCTGCAGCGGCAAGCTGCATGATGCGCTGCGGCAATCAGCCCCCGAAAATGATGATGAAACGGGTTCTGAGACAATTGAGCGGGGCTGTCGACCGTTCCGGAAGAGAAATAGGCTATGAATGTTTTCCGAGAGAAATATGGTCCTTGGGCGTTAGTCCTGGGCGCTTCCGAGGGGCTGGGAGAAGCCTTCGCTCACGCTGCCGCCCAACGTGGCCTGCATGTCGCGATGGCTGCAAGACGAGCAGGGCTGCTCCATGAGGCCGCCGACAGGGTCGCGGGGAAGCACGGTGTCGAAACTCGGGCCATTCCAGCCGACCTGAGCCAACCTGATTTTCTCGAATCCCTCAAGGACGCCATTCGGGATCTCGAGGTCGGGCTCGTCGTCTATAACGCAGCGGCCGGCCATATCGGAAGCTTTGTTGATCAGGATCTGGGCCACGCGATGGAAATGGTTGAGATCAACTGCGGCGGACCGGTACGCGTGGCGCACCATTTTTCGCGACAGATGAAAGCTCGCGGAAAAGGGGGGATCATCCTGATGAGTTCCGGCGCCGCTCTGGCGGGAGGCCCCGGCAATGCACTTTATGCGGCAGGGAAATCCTTCGAACTCATTCTCGGCGAGGGTCTCGCGCGCGAGCTCCGCCCCGCCGGAGTCGACGTCCTGTCCTTGATTGGCCCGGCAATCGATACTCCCAATTTTTGGCGCGATGATCCCGATGTCGACCGGATGCTGGGACCACCATTGCCAAGCCCGCAAGTTGCCGAGGAGGCCTTGGAGCAACTTGGAAAATATTCCTCGTGGGTCGCCGGGCAGGCTTACCGCGATGGTCTTGCCGCTCTCGGCACCCTGCCTCGCGAGCAGCAAATCGATGCCATGGAGGCATCCGTCC
>DLYX01000294.1 GCA_003447545.1 Deltaproteobacteria bacterium
TGTCCGAGCGATCTCGTTAAAGACCAACCCGCCTGTCTCCGGAGTGTCGAAAGCCCAGCGCGTTCGGTCGCCGCCCGGCGCGGAGATGCTGATCCGAATCCGAGAGCCTGCACGAACGACATGGGCAAAGGGCAACGTAGCCACGCGTACGAGATCAAATTCGCCCGAGGGGAGCGGCTCTGCGTCCGATTCGAGATGGGTCGGTGCCGGATCCAGCGATGTGCGACGCCTTCGATCCGAGAAACGATGGCTTGCACGCAAGAAACCGCTTTGGATGTAGACCTCCATGCCGTCGGAACGAATCTCACTCAAGGTCACCTGGAGGTCGGTATCCGGAGCACTCGAGCGCAGCCAAAGATCGACACTCGCGGTGCCGGCCAGGACCATCGATTCGGAAAGCACCTCCGAGCGATAGGCAACGGCCGCGTCTACGGGGAGCGGCGTCCAGTTATAATTCGGCTGGATCCGCCAGGATGCCGATTGCCCCTGTCCGGGAATTGTCTGGGCAGGACGCAAGCTCGGATCCGGCCAATAACCATCAATCCCTCCGCCGGCACGCGTTGGTCGTCGGCGCTCGAGGCGACCTCCTTCTCCAAAATACAACCGCAACCGGCGAAGCTCGCGTGGCGGCCAGAAGGAGAAACCCGCCGAGAAGGTCGTGGCCGGCAACCCCGGCAAGGAGGTTCCGGCTCCGTTCTCGAACAGAACCTGAACACGCGGCAGCCGTTCGAACTCGCGCCTCGCAACCTCCCGGTCCGTGATCCCACCCCAGACATTCGCAGGCACTGGTGGCGTCGGAGCCCCACCCCCCATGAGTTGCGCTGCAAGGACGGGAATAAAAGGCGCGAAACGATCGGGGTCCGGGACGCGGTTCCCGACATAAAGGTCCAGGAAGGCTATCCAGGGCCACAACACTTCAGGCTCGAGCGCGGAGGAATGAACGCCGTTGAGGAGGAAGAACTTCACGTCCGGACGCCGGGGAAAATCGTCCAGCATGGAAGCGAAGCCGCTCCCCGTCTGCTCGTCGTACCAGGCACCTGCGAGAAAGACCGGGACATCGATCCCGGAAACCCAATTTCTCGGCGAGCGCGCATCCATCAGGGTCGGATCATAAAAAGGGTTCTCCTCGATCACCTGAATCGGGTCCTGAGTCTGCAAACGAAGTTTCTGGTTATTCAGACAATCGGTATCACCGTCTCGAACGCGCTTGCGCGCCCAGCCCTGCCCCCCACCGGGCGCCGGCTGTGCATCTCGCCCGCGATCTCGCAGCCAACTATTTGCAAACCCACGATTGAAGATGCCGCCCGGCAACCCCGGATGCCTGTATATATCGGACATCACGGAAAGCGGGAGGATCGCGCTGAGATGAGGCGGCTTCGCACCCGCAACAGAGAGTTGGCTGATCCCGGAAAACGAGATCCCGACCATGCCGACCCCCCCACCAGAAACCCAACTTTGTCGTCCAACGATTTCCACGATGTCGAAACCGTCGGCTGTCGTCGGCAGATCGAAAAGGTCGAAAACGCCGCCGGAGCAGCCAGAACCACGCATATTCACACCAACCGTGGCGTACCCCAACGCCGAGGCGAGGAGTGAGGTCGCCTCCAACTCATCGGGGTTCGCGGGGTCATAACCCGAATACTCGATAACCGTCGGAAAAGGACCATCGGCAAAAGAACGCCCTAGCGGGGGCCGCACCATGACCGAAAGCAACGTCCCGTCGCGCATTCGGACGTATTGGTATCCGTCGAAGAGAGGTTGTTCGGCATAAAAGGAATTCGGAGGGACCTCATCGAACGCCCTCACCCGCACAGAGACTCCGTCACCGGCACTCTCCGACAAGCGCACCCGATACAAACGTCCTTGCACCAGCCCTCGAAAAACGAAGCTTCCTAATGCATCTACCGTTCCGGATTGGAGCGATATGCCATTTTCGTCTTCGAGAACAGCGGCTTCGCCCGTGACCGCATCCGCGATGGCGACAAACCCAATCCCTCCCTGCACCGAGTACGCGTGCGCTGACAGAGCAGGAAGAATCGGGCACGCCGCGAGCAGCAGGAGACAAAAACTTGCTGCACTAAAAGCCTGCCGGCATCGCAACCGCATCGGTTCAGCCCGCCACATCACACGGATAGGGTGCGACTCCAGGCACAGCCTCAACGAAGTCCCCCTCGATCACCCGAGTCTGCAAATTGTCCGGATCGAAAATGGCCCGCTCAAACCAGTCACGCATGAGTACGCCGTCCACCGGTGCATTCCAGAGCTCGGGACGGGGGGTGACCACGTGAATGCTCTCGGTGGAAACGCCGGTGAGATACCAATGGATTCCGTTCAACTTGTAGGTATCGCAGACCGTCCGACGCATCGTATTCACCCAGAACGGTTCGCTCTCAAAAAACGCGTCGTTCTGTTGGGTCAAATCCCGCTCGTTGCTCACCATCAAAAGCTGCTGCTGCGGGGCCTTTTTCAAGCGCGGCGCCAAAGCCTCGGCAATCACCTCGCCCAAGGCGCATTCGCCCTCGAAGCAATATGACGGCAGGTAGGGAAGCGTCCCCCAGGCAGGAATTTTGACAATCCCGAAACCCTTGACTCCCAGAATCGGTTCTCCATTATCCAGCGCCAGTCCAGCATCAGCGAATGCGGTGGTGCGCTCCCAGAGAAGTTCGTCGGTCAAATGAGGGAAGTTGTAGAGGGCCCCGTAGCTACCCGCCGAGAAGCCGCCAAATAGAACAAGAACTTCGTCCGATCGATAACCGGCGCCTCCCTGACCATCCATCATCCCCCAGAGCACGTCTCGCACGCCTGCAAGAGATTCTCGCAGATTAATGCCCCCATAACGCGGTAGAGAAAAATCACCCAGCCTCTCGACCACGCCGCCCCCGGCAAAGACGTCCTGATTGCAATATGGGAGATAGACATGCGTCCAATTGGCAAAGGCACTTTCATCGGGATCAATCGAAGCGATGCCGCTGCTGATCGGTGCATCATCCATGGCGGTAAAGAGGCCCGGGTTCTGCTCGAACCTGGCTTCGCAATCACCACCAATTCCGAGACAGACACCTCCACCCTGCAACCCGATCAGAAGACGATCCAGCGGGTATCCCTCGGGAGCCATTCGAACCCAGAAGGCATAGGGCGAACCATCCCCGCAAAGGGTTCCGGTTGTCTCAGGGTCGAGGACCACCTGAACATATTCACCGCGCGGCGCGGTGAAGTTCGCCGCATCCGGGCCGCAGGAGAGCTCGAGGCCTTCGGTCGAGGGCTGAGCTGAAGCCGTCACGCAGTCAGCCTGCGCTGCTGCTCGACTCATATAGACTTGCGGGTCGACGGCCACCAGCGAAGCAAGGTCCGGACATGCCGCGCTGGCTTCCGCGACAGCCTCGACCAGAAGCATACCACGCTCCTCGTCCACCGCAGCCGTCGCGCAATCCTCGGCAGCCAGACAGCCGTTCATCAAATCCAGGGAAGCGCCGACCATTTCGACAGCCGTGCGATGTGCGGTGGAAAGACAGAGCCGATCCTCATCCGAAACCTTGGGCCAAACGGCACCCTGGGGTCCGCCATATGTGCGCCAGGCAATCGACGAAGCCTCAGACCTGCAGGTATTTTCCAGACGCGCGGCGAGAGCTTCCTGAGAAAGGTTGAGGAATTCGCCATCGGTGCAGCTCTGCGCAACGGTTTCTGCCAGTGCCGCAAGCGGATCAGACAACCCCGCCGCGTCGTCCGCGCAAGGCAGCCCCGAGGACTCGTAGCAGGTCGCCACAGCCTCGCTGAACCCCCCAATACAGGAACGTACGGCCGGGGCCACGGCGGCCGCACAGTTCACGGGAGCGGGCGCACTGCTGCCGGAACAAGCAGCAAGTGCAAGACCGCCAAGCGCAAAGCTGAAACTTCGGAGAATCGGGAAAGTTTTTGCCATTGGCAGAGCCTACCACATAGAAAACCCGAGAGCGCGCGGGAAATACGCCAATTGCCCGATTCGGGACCGGAAAGGCTCACCTGATGCCCCAGAGGTTTCAAAAGCTGGTGATCACCTTCCCCCTCCAAAGTTCTCCAGCTAAAGATCAGCCATACCGAGGGCGCCAAAGCCCACTAGTTGACGCATCGGGTCGTGAGGGTGGGCAACACCCCAACTTGCCAGCCGACCGTCGGCGCCGAGACAAATGCCAGGCAAAGTCTCATATAATTTCCCGTCAAACGGTAAACAGGGGTAGGAAACCATATGCGATATCTTCTGAAGTTTTTGACGGGTCTTCTCCCCGTGATCTTCTTTCCTCTTCTCATCGGAACGATTGGCGGCGCCGCAGAAACGGAGTCGCCGGCCGAACCTGCCGATTCCGCTCAGTCCGCCGCGCCGTCCGAGGAGATTCGGAAAAATTTCAAAAAAGCGGATGCCGACAAGGACGGGAACTTGTCCGCTCGGGAAGCCAGGGGCACGGGTTTTTTCCGCGG
>DLYX01000439.1 GCA_003447545.1 Deltaproteobacteria bacterium
CATTCGATCCGACGATGCACTTCATGGATCGACGCGCGCGGATCATCTGTCCATGGCATGAAATCCGTCAATCGAGCCACGCCGCGGCCGGGGACCTTGAACAGGGTCTCCAGCACATTCGTGTCGGGGTCATACCGCTGCAGGCTCTCGAACGGCCGCTTTATGGGGGTAATCGCTGTATACCCGCCACGCTCCGGGTCCAGCAGAGCCGAGAACAGGCTGGGGCTGTCAAAACGAGGCCAGCAAAGCCAGTCAATCGCCCCGTCCACCCGCACCAGAGCCGCTGAGTATCCGTCCCCGATAACGCCGTGCGCCCCGATCGGAAGATGATTCAGATCGAGGGATTCATCAATCAGATAGGGATCGGCGATGTGTTTGGCGGTGCTGTAGAGATCCATGTGCCAACAAAGTAGCGCAGGTCTCGAGTCAGGTCACGGCAAATAGCGCCTTCCGCACCCGGATCAGCTGTACTTCTCGCGCAGATATGGTTGGAAGACCCCTAGTGGCGAAAACACGATCCAGCTTTGTATGTCAGCAATGCGGCTGCCAGCACCCCAAATGGGTGGGCCGATGCAAGGATTGCGGGGCATGGGAAAGCGTGGTCGAGGAGACCATTCTACCTCCGACCAAGGCCGCGGGAAGCAGTCGAACCTCTCTGGCTATCGGGGCTGCGCGTAACGCGGCGCCCATCAAGCTCTCCGAGGTCACTCCGGAAAGCCATGCGCGCACCAGCACCGAACTCGAAGAGCTCGACCGCGTGCTCGGCGGTGGTCTCGTTCCGGGTTCGGTGATCCTTTTAGGCGGCGACCCCGGTATCGGGAAGTCCACCATCGGACTCCAGATTCTCTCCGGTTTCGCCAAGGCCGGTAAAAAAACTCTCTATGTCACCGGAGAAGAATCTCCCGAGCAGGTCAAACTGCGCGGCGACCGGCTTGGCGCTGACGAGAATATCATCCTCTTGCCCGAGACCTGTGTCGAAGAAATCCTGCTGCATGCCGATCGTGTCGCCCCTGAAATTCTGCTGATCGACTCCATCCAGACCGTGCATTCACGAGAACTGACCTCCGCGCCGGGCAGCGTCGGACAGGTGAGAGAATGCGCCGCGACTCTGGTGACCCGGGCGAAGGCCTCTAGCATCCCGACAATTTTGGTGGGGCATGTCACCAAGGAAGGGACCATCGCCGGACCGCGTGTTCTCGAGCACGTGGTGGATACGGTTCTTTATTTCGAGGGCGATGCTGATGGCGGGCTTCGTCTGCTCCGCGCCGTAAAGAATCGCTTTGGTCCCACAAATGAAGTCGGGGTCTTCGAAATGGGAGAGCGCGGCCTTGTCGATGTGAACAATCCGTCTGCTCTCCTGCTCGCCGAGAGGCCCCGCGGTGCCGCTGGTTCCGTAGTGCTTCCCGCGATCGAGGGCACCCGGCCGCTCCTTGTCGAAATTCAGGCCCTGGCCGCCCATTCCTCCCTCGCCATGCCGCGCCGCACAACGCTGGGACTCGATGGCAACCGAACCGCCGTCCTGACCGCAATCGCGGACAAACGAGCCGGCCTGAAGCTTTATGAACATGACCTCTTTGCCAGCGTCGCCGGGGGGCTCAAGGTTCAGGAACCGGCCGCCGACCTCGCCATCCTCGCGGCCATCATGTCGAGCGCTCGGGATCAGGCAGTTCCCGCAAATACCGTCGTCTTCGGGGAAGTTGGTCTGGCCGGAGAAGTCCGTGCCGTGCGTCACGCCGAAACTCGCCTGCGCGAGGCCGCCAAACTGGGTTTTGAGCAAGCCCTCGTACCGCAAGCCGTCGCCCAGCAAATCAAACCCCCGCCCGGCCTTGCCCTCACACCGATTGCTTCGGTCGCCGAACTCCTGCGCGCCGTCAGCTGAGACCTCTCGCCTGGTTCAGACTTCGACTGCGTTCGTCTTCAAACGGGTCCGGAGAAAATCCAGTAAATGGGAGCCGACCTCAGCCACCTCCAGATCCCGAGTAATGACATGACCACTGCGAGGCAGAATATGGCGCTCCACATCCGTGGCACCCAGAGCTTGCTCCAGCCACGCGGACCCCGCCACGGGACAAGTCGCATCCAGCGCACCATGCAAAATCAAGGTCGGCGTACGAACCTCACCTGCAATCGCTCGAGTCCGCACTCGCAATTCGCCAAAAGAGCGATACGCCGAGAAGGGAAAGGGGTTTGAACCAGGGTTTTCCTCCTGGGACGCCTGATCCTGAGCATCGGATGCTCCCTTCGGCATCTCCAGCGCCCCCAGGCCAACCCGCGAAAGATTCCCCAGGACCCAGATACCAAAGCGATTGAAAGTCGATACCTCGACCGCTGGAGCAAACGTGGCGATCGCGTCAATCCGCCCGGCATTCGCGTAGGCCAACTGCAGCGTAAGCAAGGCGCCCATCGACAACCCTGCGACAATCACCGGGCGCCCATCCGCACGATCGACCGCGGCATCGAGACACGACTGACCCCGTGCCAGCCAGGCCTCCCAGCAGTTATCCTCGGCTTGATCCGGAAAACCATGACCCGGAAGGCGCGGACAATCGACCTCGAAACCGCCGGCCGCCAGGCTCTCCCCCACGGGAATCAGATCCCAGGGCGAGCCGGTGAAGCCATGCATCAGACAAACCTGCCCCGCGGTTCCGGCGGCCCCCAGATGAAAACCTTCGATCATCCTCAACTGGGTGCGCGGAGCGCGTCGAGACGTTCCGAATAGACTTCCACAACTGCTGCCGCGCGAAGTTCCTCGACGTATCGCTGGAAGACTTCTTCGCGGCGACTTTGCGTCATCTGCGCTCGGATATCGGAGACCTTCTCTTCCAGATCACTGCCCTCTGGGACTTCACGATTGCTGACCGACGCGATATAAACGTCACCCGCAATCACGAAGGGCTCCTCCAGCAGAGATTCGTTCGCGCCAAGAGCAAACGCCGCGTCCCTCATCTTGCGGTTGCCGCCGAGAGGCTGGATGAATTGTTCCTGCCGCGAGAAAGGAAGTGAGTCATTCAGCCTCTGGCCGCCGGCATTCGCCACAGCGGCGAAATCTTCGCCGGCCTGAACCTTGGCCATGAATTCGTTGGCAGCGGCCAGCGCCAGAGCACTCGCTTCAGCATCGCGATAGGCCCGCTCCGCGGCAGCCCGAACTTCCTCAAAATCGGGAATTCGCTCCGGGATCTTCTCCTGCAGGACCGCAAGCACATGATCCCCCGAAACTTCGAAAACTTCCGTTACTTCACCGGGCTCGATGGAGAAAATTGCGTTCATCAGCGGAAAGGATCGGCCGACACCCGCTACGCCTTCGGACCTTGCAAAGGGAGCCGGTGTCTCGACTTCCATTCCACGGGCCGTCGCAGTTTCCGTCAATGCCTGCCCCCCACTGACGGCCGCTCGGTCACTTTTCGCCGCTTCTGCGGCCCTCTCGCCAGCTTTCGTCTGACGGAGGTTCGACTCGATATCCGCACGAACCTCTTCGAGGGTCAGGGCACGCTCTTCGCGCACCTCGTCCACCTGAATCAGGTGCAAACCAAAGGGTGTCTCCACAATTTCGCTCACGGTACCGGGCTCTGTCGCAAAGGCCGCCGCTTCAAATTCGGGCACCATCCGCCCCTTGCCGAAGAAGCCCAGAGAGCCGCCCCGAGCGGCCGAGCCCGGGTCTTCCGATTCCGCGGTCGCGAGTTCTGCGAAATCTGCGCCCGAGGCCAGGGAAGCCGCCAACGCCTCTATCGAAGCACGAACCGCCTGCTTCTCTTCTTCCGTTGCTTCGGGATTGATCCGTTTCAGAATGTGGCGCGCACTGATTTCATTTTCCTGTTGGAAGGTTGTTTCCCGGCCGGCTTCATACTCGGCAACGATATCGTCTTCCTCGAGGACGATGCCCTCTTCGAAATCACCGCCGCGATAGACCAGCATCGCCACAACAACTTTCTCGGGCTCCTCGAAGCTGTCTTCATTTTCCGTGTACCAAGCGGAGAGCGCTCCATCCTCAACCACGACGGCTTCCTGAAAGTCTGCCTGGCGGAAACTGGCGTACTGAAGAGTTCGTTTCTCTTCCTGCGCTGTCACCTCGGCTCGAGCCTCGCTCTCGGAGACTTCGACCTCATCGGCAATCAACCCCTGAAGTCGGGCGATCGCGAGGTCCTCCCGAACCGAAGATTCGTATTCAGCGGGCGTGAGCTGGGAAAAGCGAAGTGAGCGAACGTAGGTTTCCTTGTCGAAACGTCCATTTGAAAAGAAGGCCGTACTTGCGCGCACGCGATCGCTGACCTCCCGATCGCTGATTTCAAGTCCCAGATTATCCGCTTCCAGAGCAAGTAGTCGTCGCTCGACCAGTCCCTCGAGCGCGCGGGCGGGTAAGTCCAGCTGGGTCATGATCTCGGGCGTCAGCTGATCCCCGAAGTTCCGCTCGTAAGCCTGGCGAAGATTGAACTCGGCACGAGCCACGGTATTG
>DLYX01000445.1 GCA_003447545.1 Deltaproteobacteria bacterium
GTCGTCCGATGGCTGACACAAGCCCGATGGGAGCCGCACGGTCTCGAGCGCGTGCAGTCCCTGCAGCCAACCCGCGGAACGATTCTGGTGTCCAACCACCGCTCTTTTTTTGATATGTTCGTGACCCTGTCGGTGCTCTTTGTCGAGCACGGCATGTTCCGGAATTTATTTTTTCCCGTGCGCACCAAATTTTTTTATACCAACCCGCTTGGCCCGATCGTATCGGGGTTCTTCTCGGGCTTCTCGATGTGGCCGCCGGTCTTTCGCGATGAACGCAAATCCATGCTGAATCCGATCGGTGTACGACAACTTCTCGAGGTCCTCGCCCAGCCGGGTTCCTGTATCGGCCTGCACCCCGAGGGCCGGCGGAACGTCGACGCAGACCCATACTCACTGCTCGCGGCCAAGGCCGGTGTGGGCCATATGGTGCGGGAGACCCACCCGGATACCCTGATCGTCCCGGTTTTCATCAGCGGCCTGAACAACGACTTTCTCGATCAGGTGTGGATGCGAGTCCTGCCGAGTCGGCGCAAGGAAGCGACAACCATCCGTTGGGTTTTCGGCGCACCTCTCCGGGCGGGCGACCTGTGCGAAAAAGGCGACGCCCAGGCGATCGCCGACTACCTTCTCCACGAAGAAATTTTCAATCTAGCCGAAGAGGCGCGTGCCCACGATTGTGGAGAGACCGCGCGACAAGCCACGGCTGCCGGCTGAAAGCCAGCGGGTGCACTTTCGGGCGCCAATTCGTAGGCTGGCAGGATGCAATACACGGGACAAATCGTTGGATGGCACCACCTTCCCTTTGGCAAACACCCGCAAGACGTCGAAGAACTCGCCGTCCAGGCTGTTCGGGGAGCCCTCGAGCATGCCGGGATTGCCGCAGATGAAGTGGATGCGATCTATGCGGGACAGTTCAATGAAGGGTTCAGCCCGCAGGGCTTCCCGGCCTCCCTCGCTCTGCAGGCCCATGAGGACCTCCGCTTTACGCCGGCGACCCGCGTAGAGAATGCCTGTGCGACGGGCTCGGCTGCGGTACATCAAGGTTTGCAGGCCATCGAGGCCGGCTCGGCCCGGACTGTTCTGGTTGTAGGCTTCGAGAAGATGTCGGGCGTGTCCGGTCGGGAAGTCGGCGACATCCTTCTGCGCGCGAGCTACGTCAAGNAAGAGGCGGAGATCCCGGGCGGTTTTGCCGGGGTCTTCGGCAAAATTGCCGAGCAATACTTCTCGCGGTTCGGCGACCAAACCGAAGCTCTTGCGCGGATTGCCTGCAAAGGGCATCGCAACGGAGCGCAAAACCCACTCGCCCACCTGCAAAAGGAACTCTCACTCGAATTCTGCCTGGAGCCTTCGGACAAGAACCCGCGCGTAGCCGGTCCGCTCAAGCGCACCGACTGTTCACCTGTATCCGACGGGGCCGCCGCCTTGATTTTGCAAACACCGGAAGCGGCCGCCGGAAAAACTCGTCGTATCGGTTTTCGTGCCGCTGTCCATGTGCAGGATTTCCTTCCCATGAGCCGGCGTGACATCGTCCTTTTTGAAGGTTGCCGCGAGGCATGGCAACGAGCCCACCAAATCGCCGGCACTTCGGTTGGCGACCTCTCTTTGGTGGAAACCCATGATTGCTTCACGATTGCCGAACTCATCGAGATGGAAGCGATGGGCCTCGCCCCGGTTGGTCAAGCGGGTGCCCTGATTGCAGAAGGACAGACCGAAATCGGCGGCCGCCTCCCGGTGAATCCCTCGGGCGGGCTGAAAGCCAAAGGTCACCCGATCGGCGCGACGGGGGTCTCCATGCATGTGCTCGCCGCCCAACAGCTCTGCGAGAACGCCGGCGCGCTTCAGGTGCAAAACCCCCGACTGGCAGGAGTATTCAATATGGGTGGTGCCGCAGTCGCCAATTACGTGAGCATCCTCGAGCGGCAGGCCTAGACGCAACGAAGGGGCGGGCCCGAGACGCTGCCTGGCTTCCGAACCTCGCGACGCGCAGCGCTCAGTCCTTGGGCCGCTGGGCTGCGGTCAATCGCTTCTGGTCCGTGGCCGTAAAGCTGGTGACCAGACGCTCATTGTAGAGCAGCGGCACGTAGATCGTAAGATCCGAAGTCCCTTTCTGGATCATCGAGGCATCGCCCACCTTTCCGAAATCCAACTCGAGGGCCAACTTCTTGAGTCCAAACGGATATTTCGCCAAACCGCCGACCACACGAACCACCTGAAGTGAATCCACGGCAAAATACATTTGGCCTTCGAAATGGCGCGCGGTCTTCTCGCGCGCGGCAATCTCGACTCGGTGCGCCGGTACCCCGCCGATTACGGTGTCCCCCGCGTAGGTGACCTTGTAGTTCTTCTTGCGGTCGGGGCCGAATACTCGCAGCATCGGGTCGCCCTGCAGATCCGGTTCGCAGTCGCCCAGATCTGTCTTTTTCCCGTCGAGTCGACAGCCAAGAATCTTCATTTGCTGTTGCTGGCCCTGAAAGTCCCAGACGTCTGCTTCGATCTCCCAGGTCTTGCGCAGGGACCCGTCATCCGGGTCGAGAATTTTTCGGACAATCTGCCGCCGACTGTAGTTCCCGGGGAACTCGTCCTCGATCGCCCCAACTCGCTTGGCAATCTTCTCGACCAAAGCCGGGCCGTCGACGGCCGCCGCTGGAGCTGCGCCCATCGCCGCACCCGATGTGCTCAGGCACAAAGCGATGGCGATCGAAACGCCACACAGGAACCGCGACTTGCGCGAAAACCTCACGAGGTCATTTCCATGATCTTCTGGTCGAGTTCCTTTTGGGCGTCATTCTTGGGCGGCTGGGGCGTCATGATTTTCGTCATATCGCCATCCACCTTGATCCGACCGGACATGAAGGCCTGCATCGCGGCGGCCTGATTCTGGTCCACGACCAGAGCGCGTGCCGTATCGTAATCGGTCGTGACGGTCACATCGGCTCCGTCGACGTGGCCCTTGCCGAGCTTGCCGGCTCCCTCGCTGGAATCGAGATGAAAATGAAGGACCTCGTCGCCAAAAGGCATGCCCTTGACGATTTGGTTCATCTTCATTTTCACCGCAGGTGGCGGCAACTGCCCATCGTATTCTTCCTGAAGGGCGATGATGGCATCCAGCCAGGCTTCACTTAAAAATGGATTCTTGCTCATGGAACGACACTCCTGAAGTCTTTTTTAGGTTCTTCCTCTCCGGTCCACGGTCGCGGGCCGGACTCCCCTACGCTGCTATCAGAAGCCGCTCAGGTCAAGCCGGCGACCAGCGGGGCAGAACCACCCCTTCCTGCGGCGCCGGGAAGACCACGCGGACCTCCATCCCGATGGCCACATGCCCCTCCGAGAGCGAGTTCAGCGGGGCCGAGGCCTCGGTGACGAGATTGCCGACAAAGCGGATCCCAGGATCTTCGGCGAGGGAAACTACCGCCACGTTATAGGGGGCGACCTCCGCATAGGCCGGCAGCAATGGTGGGTGGGGCCGCACATAGGACCAGATATGACCCTCGCCCGAGGTCCGTCGCCAAACAGTTTCCAGAGACTGACAGACAGGACACATCGGGCGCGGTGGCATTCGCCACCGGCCGCATTCACCGCAGGCCTGCACCCGAAGTTCGCCGACCGCTGTGCCCTCCCAGAAGGGTGCGCTCACGGGATCTTCGGTGTCGGGCAAAAGAAACGATGATTCCATGGGCTAATTCCTCAGGAGCAGAGCGCTCGTGGGAACGCCCTCCCCGCTGGTCACCAAGCAGACATCCGCGTTCTCGACCTGTGCCGTCGATGTCCCGCGCATTTGCCGGACGCCCTCGAGAATGAGGTTGAATCCGTGCACATAGGCTTCGGACATCCCGCCCCCGGAAGTATTGGTCGGCAGCCGCCCATGCGGCCATTCCAGCGCGCCGTCCTCGGTGAAAGCGGCGCCCTCCCCGCGGCCGCAAAACCCGTAGCCCTCGAGCGAGAGCGGAATCAGGGGGCTGAAAGCGTCGTAGATTTGCGCCACCTTGACGTCGGCCGGTGTGAAATCAGATGCGGCCCAGAGCTTGCGAGCGGTCGCCCACGCCGGGCCCTGAAGCGGATCCTCACAGAAAAAGTTGGTCATGACCTGGTGTTGTGGTGGCAAGCCCTGCGCCGCCGCATGAATCCAGACCGGCGACGAACGTAGGTCTCTGGCGCGGTCCGCACCGGTGATCACCACCGCCAATGCCCCGTCGGTCTCCAGACAATTATCGAACAAACAAAGCGGTTCGGAGATCCATCGGGACTTCATATAGGCCTCGCGCGTCAGTTCTTTCGCCTGCATCATCGCGTTCGGATTCCGGTTGGCATGGCCGCGAAAGGCCAGTGCGACATTGGCGAAATGGTCGCGGGTCGCGCCAGTCTCGTGCATATAGCGCCGCGCCAGCATGGCAATCTCGTCGACGGGCCGCAGCAACCCGAAGGGTCGACTCCACGACTGAAACCCGCTGATGCGTTGCGAGACCTGCGCCCATGGACGACTGCCCGCATCCGCGCGCTTGCGGGCCCGCAAGGCCACCGCCGTGTTGCACTGCCCCGTGGCAACGGCCATGGCCGCATGCGCGATCACGCCGCAACCCGCTCCGCCACCGTAACCGACCTGTCCGAAATAGTGGATATCGCCGAACCCGAGATTCCGAGCCACTTCAACCTCGCGACCGTCCTCCATCGAGAAAAGCGAGAGCCCGTCGACTTCGGCGGCCGCCATACCCGCATCGTCCAATGCCGCACGAATTGCCTGGCAGGCAAGCGATAGTTCGGAATCCTCGAGGCCCTTGCCGAACGCCGTCTGCCCAATCCCCACGATTGCGGTCTGGTCGCGAATCCCTGATGCCATCCCGGTTTTCATACCAGTTCGAAGGCGCGGGCCGAAAGCTGAATCGCCCATCATTTGCGAAACCGTCCGTCCGTGTGGATGATCGGCAAGACAGGAGATCAGCATGGCGACAATCGAGCGAAGTTTCGGACCCAACAGCACCACCCGGGAGGTCCTGTCCGGCATCGACCTGCAGGGAAAAACGGCCTTGATCACGGGCGCATCAGGAGGATTGGGGGCGGAAACGGCCCGCGCTCTGGCTGCCGCCGGCGCCAACGTCATTCTCACCGCACGCGATCTCATCCGGGGGCAATCTGTCGCCGAAAGCATCCGCGGCGAAAGTCCGAACGTGCAGGTCGAACTTCAGGAACTCGAGCTGGACTCCTTTGCCAGCGTCCGACGCAGTGCCGATGCCATCCTGGCCGGGACACCTTCGCTTGATTTGCTGATCAATAACGCCGGGATCATGGGTTGCCCCCTGATGCGGACGAGCGAGGGGCATGAGATGCAGTTTGGCACCTGCCATTTGGGGCACTTCCTGCTGACCGCGAAATTGATCCCGGCGCTGCGCCGCGCACCCGCGGCTCGGGTGATCAACCTCAGTTCTGCCGGCCATTTCCTCGGCGGCATGGATCTCGAGGATCCGGACTTCCACGCAAAGCCCTATGATAAATGGGCTGCATACGGACAGGCAAAAACCGCCAATATTCTCTTTTCCGTCGGACTCGAGGCGCGATTCGGCCGCGAGGGAATTCACTCTTTTGCCGTGCACCCCGGCGCCATCGCGACCGATCTGGGGCGCCACCTGGATTCCGCCGACATCGAGCTTCTGATGGGAGGCAAGGACGGTAAAACTCTCGAATTCAAAACCGTCGATGCGGGCGCAGCAACAACCTGCTGGGGCGCCAGCGCTCCGGAACTCGAGGGGCGGGGCGGGAGCTACCTGTTGGACTGTCGCGTCGCTTCGCTCAGCGACGAAGCGACCGAAGGGGTCGCCGCCTACGCCATCGATAGCCAAACCGCCGAGGCACTATGGGAACTCTCCGAGTCCGCCTGCGACGTTCAGTTCGCCTGAGCTAACGACACAATCCGATTGCCATCAATTCCTGCGCCGCCTGTTCCTTCCAGCCTCGATTTGCCCGAGGGCTCGCGGGACTCGGGTGCAAAACCGTCTCGATCCGAAGGGCGTCGGTCCCCAGCGTGCGGCGGGCACGATCCGCAGCAAATGCGCCGACCCCAACGAGGAGGTCGGGGGCCAATATATCGACGAGCTTGCGCAGGTGGCGGTCACAAGCGGCGTAGATCGGCTCCCTCTCGGCCGCAGGCAATTTATCAGGGGTCCGGTTGCGACCCGACTCCTCGACAAAAAGCAGCGGGCAGTAATTGACTACGAAATTATCGGCAAAAAAGTTCTCGGGGTCGCCCCAATGCTCGGCCACAGCCCCCCAGAGTCGGGCCCCGCTGACCTCGGAGCGTGTGCAGTCAAAACCAGTGATCGGGTGCTTTGGGTGTTCGGCCGGGGGGCGTTTGATTTTGGCCTCGATGCCCATCCAATCCCGAACCATCGCGACCTCACCAAACGGCACACCTGTCTGGGCCATCCCGAATGGCCCCGGATTCATGCCGAGAAAGATCGTCTTTTTCCTGGAACCAGCAAACCTGTCGACGTAGACCCGGTGGGCGGCACTCGCATAG
>DLYX01000334.1 GCA_003447545.1 Deltaproteobacteria bacterium
AGAAATTGCCCTCGCAGAGGTGGAAAGATGTTGAGTGAAACAGTAGCAGTCGCGTCTCGAACAGGACTGGAACAGCTGGAATCTGATCTTGCGGTTTGTCGGGATGTTCTCAAGCGGAGTCAATCCAGCTTTCGCTTCGCTTTCCTCTTGCTCCCTCGCACGGAAAGAGATGCCCTGTCCGCGGTTTACGCCTTTTGCCGCGCGGCTGACGATATTGCGGATGAAGCTGGCGCGACCAGCTCGCAAGATCGCCTCGATGCGTGGCGGCGCGAGGTTGACCGGGCCTTCAACGGCCAGCCGGCCCATGCAATCGGCCGAGCTCTCTCATGGGCGATCGCCACATTCGCGCTGCCCCGGCAGCCTTTTGATGATTTGATCGATGGTGTCGTGACGGATCTCACCGTCGATCGCTACGAAACCATCGAGGACCTCGAGCTCTATTGCTACCAAGTGGCGTCGACCGTCGGTCTTCTCTGCGTGCGGATCTTTGGAGTCCCTCTCGGGCAAGCAGACCCCTACGCGATCGCGTTGGGGAAGGCTTTTCAAATAACAAATATTCTCCGCGATATCGGAGAAGATGCAGAACGTGGGCGTATCTATCTGCCGCTCGCAGATCTGCGCGTGCACGGCTGCTCCGAGGAATCAATTCTGGAAAGGCGTCGCACGCCGGAGCTCGAAGCCGTGATCCGGATGGAAGTCGCTCGAGCTCGAGAATTTTACGCTCTGGCCGAATCACTGAAGCCGCGCGACCCTCGCTTCCGTCAGGCTCTGAAGCCGGCGGAAGCCATGCGTGCCGTATACAGCGCGCTGCTCGATCGGGTCGAGGCCGCAGGAACAGGTGTTCTGGACCGTGAAGTGAGAATCTCGAAGCCGGGTCGTGCCTGGCGGGCCGCACGGACCTGGTGGGCGGCGGCTCCCAGGGAGAATTGATGCGCGACGATCCCATCCTGATTGTGGGCGGCGGCCTCGCGGGATCTTCCAGTGCGCTTTTTCTGGCCGACGCGGGTTATCCCGTGACCTTGATCGAGAAGCGTCCGTTCCTCGGTGGGCGAGCTTTTTCCTTTGTGGAAAAGGGGGGCGCCGTGATCGATAACGGGCAGCACGCTCTGCTCGGCTGTTATCATGAGACACTTGGCTTGCTGGAGCGAGTCGGGGTGGGCGATCGGCTCTATCGACAAAAAGGAATCGAGCTCGAAATGCGCGAAGTCGGGCGACGTTCGATGCTCACCGCAGGCGGGATGCCGGCACCCTTTCATCTGCTGCGAGCATTGGGTCCTTTTTCGATGCTGACCTTGCGCGAGCGGGTTCAGGCGGCACGTGGTGCAATCGCTTTTGTCCTTCGTGCTCGTATGAGGCCCGAGGCGGTCGCTCGGGAGACTGTGGAGCAGGCTTTGATCCGGGCCGGGCAATCGGAACGGGTCCGCGAGGTTCTTTGGTATCCGGTAGCCCTCGCCGCTCTCAATGATGATCCCGCTGTGGCCTCGGCGACCCTTTTTGCCGAAGTCGTGAAGCGGGCTTTTCTGGGTCGGGCGGGCGATGCGGCAATCGTTTTGCCCGGTGTTCCGCTTTCGGACCTTTTTGGTGCGCCCGTGACAGCGGCGTTGGCGGAGGCGGGGGTCGAGGTGCTGACGGGGGCGACGGCGAAAAATATCCTTCTCCGAGCCGACGGGCGGGTGGCCGGTCTGACCTTGAATAGCGGTGAAGAGCGGCGGGGCCGCGGGGTGATTCTGGCAACGACGCCGGGCGCGCTGGGCCGTCTGGAAATCGACGACCGTCCCTTGACCGAGGTGCTTGGGGGGATCCCGGAAAGCCTTGAGGCGACAGCGCCGATTGTATCGACCCATGTGTCGCTGCCGGCTCCGGTGGACCTGCCCGCGGTAGTCGGGTTGATCGGGACGACGACCCAATGGGTATTCAATTCGGACCGGATCCGGCAGGACCGCACGGATGGCACCGGTCTTCTTTCGTGCGTCACCAGCGGTGCTCGCGAATTGGACGGCGTGCCGGACGCAGAAGTGAAGGCAATCGTGGCACGAGAACTGGGAGAACTTCTCCCCGAAGTGCACGGTATGTCCGTGGAGCATATGCATGTGGTTCGAGAGAGACATGCGACGATGGCGCCCACGCCGGTTGCCCATGCGGAGAGACCTTCGGTGCGGACGACCGTTCCCGGGCTCTTCCTCTGCGGAGACTGGGTTCAGACCGGGCTTCCAGCCACGTTGGAGAGTGCGACGATGAGCGGCCGTATGGCGGCGGAAGCCATGGTGGCGGAAGCACCGAAGGCAGCGTCCGGAGCCGCTGCGTGATCTCGCTTGCCTCTTTGGCCGCAATTTCTTTTGTGGCCTGGGTTTATCTCGCCTTCGCTCATGGGCGGTTCTGGTGTGGGGATCAGCGTTTGGAGGGCGGCGAAAGGGCACCGGCGAAGTGGCCGGATGTCATCGCGATCGTGCCGGCCCGAAACGAGTCTGCCGTGATTGAGCGCTCGCTGCGCTCACTCCTGCAGCAGGATTATCCCGGACAATTCTCGGTGATTTTAGTCGACGACGAGAGTAGCGACGATACGGCTGGGGTGGCGCGAGCGTGTGCCGCGACAGTCGTGAGTGATGTGCCGCTGCAGATCCTGTCGACGTCCGCGAGGCCGACGGGTTGGGTTGGCAAGATGTGGGCCCTGGAAACAGGCGTTTCCGCAGCGGGGCGGCCTGCAAGCGAAAAACAAGCGAGTTGGTTCCTGCTGACGGATGCGGACATCGAGCATTCGCCGGGGAATCTTCGGCGCCTCGTGGCGCGGGGCGAGTCGCAGAAACTTTCACTGGTCTCTCTGATGGTGCGACTCGAGGCGGAGCAGGGCTGGGGGCGGTTATTGATCCCCGCGTTCGTCTATTTCTTTCAAAAGCTCTACCCCTTTCCGAAAGTCAACGATCCAGAAGATTCTGTCGCGGCGGCCGCGGGTGGCTGTATGTTGGTCCGACAGGCGGCCCTGGAAGCGGCAGGCGGCGTCTCTCCGCTGCGTTCGGAAATTATCGATGATTGTGCCTTTGGTCGCGCGCTCAAGGCGCAGGGGCCCATCTGGCTCGGATTGACCGAGAGTGAGCGCAGCATTCGTCCCTACGTCGGCCTCCGTGAGGTCTGGGATATGGTCGCGCGCAGTGCATTTACCCAATTGAACTATTCATGGGGACTGCTTGCCGGAACCTTGCTCGGTCTCTCGCTGCTCTATTTGGTTCCGCCCCTGGCTCTCGTCGCAGGGGTTCTTGCCGGCGACGGCGTGTGGGCACTTTGGGGTTTGGGGGCCTGGTTGCTCATGGCAGCAACTTTTCTGCCGACGCTCGCCCTCTACGGACGCAGCGCATGGCTGTCATTGGCCCTGCCTTTGGCCGGAGTCCTCTACGCGTCGATGACCTTTGATTCCGCCTGGCGCCATTTCCGGGGACGGGGTGCCTATTGGAAGGGACGCGCTGGTGCCGGTTCCGACACCGTGACGGGCTAGTTGGTCCGGAAACGCGGTACCTGCGCTGCAGGCGATGACCTGTGGCCAGCTCTGGTTCAGACCGGCACGGCGTCGGGCTTGCCGCCCGGGCGCGGCCCGAACTGATAGCGAGCCATCTTCCACATATCCGACGGGCTGGAACCGAGATGACGGACCACGCTGGGCTCGAATCCGGAGTGCATCTTGCAATTCAGGCAGCGCTCGTCCTTGCGGCTTGCCCAGTAGTCCCAATCGACATCGTTCCAGAAAGATTCCCAAGTCGGGTAGAAGCGTTCGCCGACAAGATAGCAGGGGCCTTTCCATCCGCGTGGCGTCCGTGTCGGGTTGCCCCAGGGGGTACAGGGGTAATCACGAAGCCCGGCCGCAAACTCCAGAAAGAGCGGGGTCGAGGAAATCGCATAGGATTTCGACAGCTGCAGGACGCGTTTGAATTTCTTCTCGATCTCTTCGCGGAACATGAAATGTTCTTCGCCGCCGGTGATCTTTTCGTAGTGGTATCCCGGTGAGACGAGGATGCCCTGCACACCCATCGGGCTCAGCATCGCGGCGAGTTCTTCGAGTTCTTCCAGACTGGTTTCGCGATAGACGGTGGTGTTGGTCGAGACGGAGTACCCCCGGCGGAGTCCTTCCTTGATGCCCTCGATGGCGGCATCAAAAACGCCCTCTTTGGCGCAGACCATATCGTGAGTCTCGCGCATGCCGTCCAGATGGACGTTCACCAGGAGACGCTTATGGGGCTTCGCTTTTGCGTAGAAGTCATCGAGCTCGAGCCCGTTGGTGCAGAGAATGACCTGTTTCTTGCGGGCGATGCAGCCTTCGATCAACTCGACGATCTCAGGATAGAGCGTCGGTTCGCCGCCGCAGATCGAAACTACAGGGGCTCCGCATTCGTCCACCGACTTGAGGCATTCTTCCAGAGAGAGGCGATCGGCCAGTTTTCCTGTGTGGCGCTCGGGCAGGCAGCCAATACAAGCGAGATTGCAGGTGTAGAGAGGCTCCAGCATCAGCACGATCGGGTAGCGTTCATTCCCCGCAACCTTGTTCTGAAACTGCCATTTGGCCATGTCGGTCGCGATATGGAGTGGGAACCTCATTTTTACATCCTCCTCAGAAAGTCCAGAACAGCGCTGCAATCGGCTTGGTTTGAAGCAACTCTGACCGTCAGGTCAGTAGCCCTCACGCAGCGTTCTGGCAAGCGCGGGGATCAGAGCCGCGTGAGCAAATCCCATGGTTTTGAAGGCGCGACGTGTGCCTCGTGCGATCGAAAGCAGATTCCGCAGTTTTCGGGGACTGCCGAGGGCTTCGGCGGCGATCCCCAATTGCCCCCGCAGCGAGGCAGGATCCCTGTTGCCGAAATCGGGCAGGCTGTCGCGCGCCCCGTCGGAGATGCCGCGCAGGACCAGCGCAGGGACCTGATTTGCGGCGGCGACCCGCAGAATCTCGGCACTTTCCATATCAACGGCGATCGCTCCGGTGGTCTTCGCCAGGCTGGATTTGTCGCGCGGGCGATGGATGGGTTGGTCTACCGTCAACAGAATTCCGGTGCTGGTGGAAATCCGGCTTCCACCCACCGCAGCGCGGGCGGTTGCCAGGAGCGTGGGCGCGGGGTGGAGGCCGGGGCCGGCGGGCTGCTCGGGAGAGCGTACCTCGTGGGGAAGAATCAGGCTTCCGGGGCGAATGGCGGAGGACAAAGCGCCTGCGAGGCCGGTGGCAATGATCGCTCTGGGTCCACACTTCACGATTCTTTCGGCGGCCTTGCAAGCCGGGGTCGGGCCCACGCCGGTCTGGACAATCCAGGTGGCCACGCCGGCGAC
>DLYX01000621.1 GCA_003447545.1 Deltaproteobacteria bacterium
TCCCGCCGCATCCTGACCCGCCCGAATGGCCCTGGGCGGGCCCGTTGCGATTCCCGATCGTCGCAACCGCTCAGCGGTGCCTGCACTGGTTGTGATCGGAAGAGGGCCGCAGGACCCATGCGGCCGGTATTCGATACCAACCACGGGGGCGCCAGACCCACTCGCTTGCGCGCCACGTATACCGAGGCCCGGGCCGAGGCGGTCGTTTGACGACCAATCGTATTCGGGAACCGGGAGCCGCACGAACCTGAATCGCGGACGGTTTTGCGCGCCAGGCCGGCCGGGTGCGGTAGTAGCGGGATGCTTCGGCTGCCGGTGCGGTCAGCACGAGCAACGTTACCAGTACGATCAAGATTCTGAACATAGTGCCTCCTGTTTTGTCTACCTGCATCCTCGAACCGAACGATCGCCAAAACCCGTCGTTCAGAATCGGGACGCGCGAAGGCATTGTTGGAAGTCTTCAAAGGGCGGCGCAGGACCAGCAAGTTTGACGCGGGCCCGAATTTTGCGTCAGAAGGGAGACCTTGTCTGTTCGTTGTTTTGCGGCTTATTGGTGATTTCGTGTTTCATGGATTCATGCCGGGCGAGAATCAGATTCGCCGGGGCCGGGTGAGGATTGGTAAGAATAGAGGTTGCGAATGAGAATTTTGATAAATTTCCCATGGCAGATCGCTCTACTGTGCTGCATTTCCCTGACGGCTGGATGCTCGGATAGCGATTCAGGCCCAGCGCTTCCCGCGTGGGAGGATGCTCCGTGCGAAACGGTTTCTTCATTGAACCAATACGACGGTCTGATGTCGCGGTGGAAGGAACAGACCGATGCGGCCCCGTTCGAAGCGGGCCGTATGGTGTTCACCGGCAGTTCCAGTATTCGCTTCTGGGAACAACTCCAGGAAGACCTGTCTCCCTGGGCGCCGATTCAAAGAGGTTTCGGCGGAGCAATCAGCTGGAATCTGGTCGAATATATCGACGAAACGATAATCCGTCACGACCCCGCAGCTGTGGTGATCTTCGTGGGCACCAACGATATCGCCGTCGACCTGGGACCGACAGTCGTGGTCGATTCTTACAGGTGTATCGTGGAGACAGTCGCTCAGGAACTGGGGGACGATGTCTCGATTCACTACATCGCAATCACACCGACGCCGTTGCGCTGGGATCAGTGGAGTGAGGCCAACCAGGCCAACGAGGAGATCGCGGCATTGGCAAGCCAGTGGCGTGGACTGCATTTCATCGATACTTCTCCGGCCTTCCTGGCAACCGGAGAGCCCCCTGCGGCCGATCTCTTCATCTCGGATGGGCTCCATCTATCCGACGCAGGGTATGCCATCTGGGCAGAGGAAATTCGTGAGCATCTCGAAGCGACCGTGCCGAAATTTTCAGCAGTGTTCGATCCATTGGAGCCCGGAACCACCCTGCTTGTCGACCTCGGCCCCGGAAATCCGGAGGATGGACTGCTGGCGCCCTCGCCAGATGGTTTTGGCCGGCATTGGAACAGCTGGCATCCTGTCGAGGCGAATACGTTGTTGAGTTCCGGCGAACATCTGGGAAGTCTTGTCACGACATCAGGAGAAGCCACTTCGCTTCGCTTGACGTTTTCCGGTGCGACGAAGTTTAGCGCAGGCTTGCGTGACGGTGGCCTCCTCGATCCTTCCGAAGCGTTTCTGGGCGATCTCGCGGTGCCGGAAGCCACCGCAGATTTTCTTTATGTATCTGCGACCGGCACGGTGCTTGTCGGCCGAGGTTCACTAACTTTCGAGGGGCTTGATCCGGACGCCTCGCTGCAACTCCGTCTGTTTGCCAGCAGGGCCGGCCTCGAGATGGAAACCGTCGTCTATCGAGTATCGGGGGCCGGCGCGCCGCAATCGCGGACGCTGAACTCGTCTGGTGATGAGCTGGCTTCCGGCGACGGGTTTGCGGGGAACCAGGACACGGTTGTGATGTTTGAGGGGCTTGCTGCCGATACGAGTGGCAGACTGCATGTCGATTTTGAGCCTCAAGGCGGCGCGCTGGGCAGCACGGCCAGCCTTGCGCTGATCGAGCTGAAGATCGTCCCGTGAGCGGGCTTGCCCCAGGAGCGGATGCGGAATCCCTCGGTACGGGTGCGTCGAAACGCGAGGCCGGTGGAGAGTTGACGAGGGTGATGTCCTTGAGGCAAACAATGCCTTCAGGTCGCCGACGACCAAGACAAGGAGCCAATCATGAATTTTTCCTCGCCCGTATTGAGCATCGAAATCGATGGGCACGTAGCCACGCTCTGGCTGGATCGCCCGGAGAAGCGAAATGCCATGTCCCACGAATTGTGGAGTAACCTTCGACCTGCGATCGATGCCATTGCAGCTGAACCCGAAGTTCGCGCTGTCGTGCTGGCAGGTCGTGGCAAGAGCTTTTGTGTTGGTATCGACCTGGGTGATTTGGGCAACCAGCCGGCGGCGGGTGACGATCGGGGGGCAGGCAAGACGTCGGGCGCTCTTGCGAATCTCAGACAGATGGAAGTGACGCGCGCCTTTCAGGATGCGATCACAGCCGTGGCCGAATGCCCGTTGCCGGTCGTCGCGGCGATTCACTCGCATTGTCTCGGTGCCGGGATCGACCTGGTGACGGCCTGTGATATCCGCCTCGCCTCGCAGGATGCGACGTTCGGGGTCAGGGAGACCAAAATCGGTATCGTTGCCGATGTGGGCACCTTGCAGCGACTGCCCGGGATCGTCGGAGACGGTCATGTCGCCGAACTGGCTTATACCGGCAAGGATATCGACGCGAAGCGTGCGGAGAAAATCGGTTTGGTCAACGATGTCTACGAGGACGCAGCCGCCGTTCAGGCCGCGGCATTGGCGATGGCGGAGGACATAGCCGCCAACGCCCCTTTGGCGGTGCGCGGAACGAAGTTCATTCTGCGACAAAGTGAAGAACTGACCACTGAGCAAAGCCTGTTGCTCAACGGTCTCTGGACCATGGCGACGACCCTGAACTCGAATGACTTGATGGAGGCGATGTCGGCCTTTATGGAAAAACGCCCCGCGAAGTTCAGCGGTAGCTAGGACTTCGGCGCAATGCCGTTCGTCGAACTTCGGGGTTTGCGGTTCTATTTCGAACGCGCGGGGTATGGGGCGTCATGATGGCTTGGCAACCTCGCGAATATGGAACGCCTCTTGTCGCGCATCCCAAATGCCGAGCTGGAGTTTTTTGATGGCGGCCATGCCTTCCTTCTGCAGGATGCCAGTGCCTGGCGGCGGATTGTGGAGTTTCTTGCTGGAGACCTGCCGGGCGAGGCATTGCAGGTACATTCCAG
Source organism: Deltaproteobacteria bacterium (assembly GCA_003447545.1). GTDB lineage: Bacteria > Desulfobacterota > Binatia > UBA12015 > UBA12015 > UBA12015. The sequence goes on from DLYX01000621.1 coordinate 3,293, forward strand.
ACTTGCCTCCTGTCGCCATCGTTGGAGCCTGCTAGGATACGAGAATGCAAAAGTCCTCTTTGCCGACGACCGAACATATCATCGGGCCCGATACGTTCGCACAGCATGGGTATCCTCACGCTGCCTGGAAGAGGCTTCGAAACGAAGCGCCCGTTCATTGGTTCGAGCTCGAAGGAGGGGTGGGCTTTTGGGCGATTACGAAGCGTGAGGACATCGTCTCCATCTCGAAGCAACCAAATCGCTTCCTGAACGGCCCCCGTCTGGCGATCTTTGAAGAGGGCGCGCCGGTCGAGGGCGAGAGGACTCTCGCCCGTCACCTGCTCAATATGGACCCACCGGACCATCAGGCGTTTCGCCGCGTGGGTGCCGGTTGGTTTACGCCGCGCAGTATCCAGCGACGCAGCGAGGAGGTTCGGAGGATCACACGCGATTTGTTGGACGAGATGGCCGGCGATGGCGAGGAGCGCGAGGGCGATTTCGTGGCCGATTTTGCCGCGCCTCTCACACTAAACGTTCTGGCCGATATGCTCGGGGTGCCGCGCGAGGACTGGCATTTGATGTTTCAGTGGACCAATCAGATCGCGGGGTCCGCAGACGAGGAATATCAGAGCGGCGATGAGCCTTATGACGGACTTGAGCAGGCGCGGGTTGGTTTGTTCGAGTATTTCACGGATCTTGCCGAGGAGCGCCGCAAGGTGCCGCGCGACGATATGGTCAGTGTTCTGGCGAACGTGGAGATGGACGGGGGGCCGATGCCGGCCTTCGAGCTCCTGTCCTACTTCTTGTTGCTGGTCGTTGCGGGAAACGAGACCACTCGGAACTCGGCCAGTGGAGGCCTGCTCGCGCTGATCGACCATCCCGAGGAAATGGCAAAGCTGCAAAAAGACCCTTCTCTGGTCGATGATGCCGTCGAGGAGATCGCCCGCTGGACGGCCCCTGTGATTCAGTTCTGCCGCACCGCGACCGAGGACTTTGAGCTTCGTGGTCAGACGATCCGGGCGAACGAGTCGATGTGTCTGCTCTACCCGTCGGCGAATCGAGATGAGGATGCGTTCGAGGACCCCGATCGGTTTCGCGTGGATCGAAACCCGAACCCGCACGTA
>DLYX01000455.1 GCA_003447545.1 Deltaproteobacteria bacterium
CCTACGACGATCGCCAGGCAAAAGGCTACCAGCAACAGGGTCATCACGGAATCCGAGTGATACCAGGCCACCCAAGTCAGTGTTGCACAGCCCAAGGCGCCAGCGAAAGCTGCCGCGATGAGCAAACGACGGCGGTCCATACGGTCGGCCACCACACCCGCAAGCAGCGAAACCGGAATCACCGGCAGAAATTCGACCAGACCGAGAAAGCCGAGCACCGCATAAGAGTCGGTGACGACAAACAAATGATAGGAGAGCATCGCGGCGATCAGCGCACGCCCGAATACGGTCGCGAATCGAGCCAGCAAAAAAAGCCGCACCGGCCCGATCGCCAGAACCTGCCTTGTTGGATGTAATGCTTTTGGGTGCTGGCTCACCCGCAGAGTTTACGGAGAACGAGGCCGACCGCAATACGCCCAATTGCGCGATCTGAGAATGATCCCCCAGTCCAGCCTGGAACGAAAGCCGGGTCACGACCCGGCGCGAATATTGCGGTTGGGCGTGTCCGTCGGCGAGGTCGTCGATCACATAGACCAGCAACGCAGCCGTTTCATGTCGTAGCCGGGACCAGATCCCAGAGGCCACGGGCATCGCCGCCGACAGAGCCACCCACATCCTTCTCGTCACTCCATACAATCGACCAACCGTGCGGATGGACATCGGCTAGTTTGCGGACGACACGCCGGCCCGCGGCGAAGCGAATCGCCATCAAATCGCATGAACCCGCGCCGTCCGGTTCCATCGACAGCATCCAGAAAGACCTTTTGCGGGCGGCGCGATCCAGGGCACCGAGAAACCGCTCCAATGCGTCTTTCGGAAACTGATAGAGAACGAGCGTGGCGAAGACGACCGGTATCGCATCCGAGGGACAGGCTTCGATCTCGCCTTCGATCACGTCTATGACGTCTGCGGCAACCACACGCGGGCGGTGCTCGCGCGCGATCTCCAGCGCTCGATCCAACCACCCGTACCGCTCGACATGCTCGGGGAAAATCAGCGCATGCAGCCAGCAAATCGCATCCTTGTCATCAATATCGATCGGGTTGGTGTCGATACCCATGCGACTGGACACCGGCACGCTGGCGCCCACATCGGGAAGAGGACCATCGGCGTCGGCATGAATGTGCACTGTGGAGTCTTGCGGCCCGGCGATTTGATTGCGGCCCGAGCGCATCTGATACTCGATCCGGTAGTGGTCCCAAAGCAGATTGAGACCGGCACTGGTGCCCACCTCGATCAGCGCCAGACTGCGGGCTTCCTCCTGCGCCAGAACCGCGAACGCCGGGCGTAGTGCCGCCGACCGGCGCACAGCGTTGGTCTGGGTGCGGCGCTCGGCGACCAGCACTTCCAGTTCCGCGCGATGCGCAAGACAAAAGTCGCGAAACTCGGGAAACGCGGGCTCCATCGGACGCTCGCTCCCGCTCAGGACCGGATAGTGTCGGCGCAACGAATGATCCGCTCCCTGCAGCAGAAGATATTGGACGCCGGCAAATAAATTATTCGGTGCCGGCTGGGCCGGACCGGTATGGGCAGCAATCTTCAAAAGGTCTGCATCGGTCGCCACGCCATAGCTCAACTCGGTGTAGAGCGGCGAGTGCATCGGAGGCGCCTCTACCCGACCCCAATAATGAAAATGCGTCGACAGGGTCGCTGGTGATCGATCAAAGATCGTCTGATCTCCCGGACGCATCGCACCACGGCGTTCTTCGCTCATGAAATATCAATTATCTCATCAGCATACATCCGTAAAACTTCCCGCAGGGACAAGATGATGCCGCATGAGCGTGCCATCTCGGCCAGCCGGAAATCATGACTGGAATCTTGCGGGAAACACCCATGCGGCAAATCGGTTCCCTTGCCGCTCTGATCGTGGCAATACAATCGGTTTCCATGAACGAGCCCTATGACGTGATGGCCCCGACCCACGATCGCGCCCGTCGTGACGCAGCGCTCGCAAAATTGCGCCGCGAGGATCCCGTGCATTGGGACGAGAAAAATGAGTGGTGGTTGATCACTCGCCATGCAGACCTTCGCGAAGTGTCGCGCGAGCCGGCGCGTTTTTCCTCGGAACCCAAGGGCGCATGGCATGCCTTCGAAGCGCACTTCTCGATGCAGGCCATGGATGGCGAGCCGCATCAGCGTCACCGAAGCCTCGTAAATAGTGCGTTCACACCGCGCATGGTTTCGGGTCTCGGCGAACGGGCACGCACCTTTGCCGACGATGCCATCGACGCGCTGGGCAACCGCGACCATGGAGAATTCGTTCGTGAACTGGCCGTGCCCGTACCCATGCGGATCATTGCCGAGATGCTGGGCGTGCGCGATGATCGCCTCGACGACTTCAGGCGCTGGACGGATGCAACGGTTGCCGTCGCGGGCGGCCCGATGACCCCGGAACAAACCGAGCAGACCTATGCTTGTTTGGGCGAGTTTCACGCATGGCTTGCCGAAGAGGTCGAACGCCGCCGAATCGAACCGGCCGACGACCTCATCAGTCGGCTGCTGGTCGCTGATGCGGCAGGCGAGATTCATTTCCGCGGGGAAGACAACCATGAGCGGCTCGCCTCGAGCGAGGTCACGGATTTCGCGATGTTCCTCCTGATCGCCGGCAACGAAACGACCCGGAATGCGATTTCGCAGGGGATGCTCACGCTCTTCGAGAACCCTGGCGAACGCGAGCGACTCCTCGAGAACCCTGATCTATGGCAGACCGCCGCCGGCGAAGTGCTTCGGTGGACCACCCCGGTGCGCGCCATGCGTCGGGTCGCGATGGAAGAGAGCGAATTAGGGGGCAAGACCATTCGGGAAGGAGACTCCGTCGTTCTGGTCTATGCTTCCGGCAACCGCGATGAAGAGGTCTTCACAGACCCTGACCAATTCCGCGTCGACAGGACCCCCAACGACTTCCTCTCGCTGGGATTCGGACCACATTATTGCCTCGGTGCGAATCTCGCGCAGTTGGAGATCCGCATTGTCCTTGAAAGGATCCTGCAACGCTTGCCGAAAATTCGCCTGGCGCAGGGGGCTTCGGCTCGTCAGACAAAAAGCGCTCTGATCGACGGCCTCGAAGAATTACCCGTCGAGTGGTGAGGCTGTCCGATTGAAACTGAGGGCACTTGCCCTGCTCGCCGTGTCCAGACTTCACCCCCGGCGGAGAGACCCCGGCACGACCCGCTCTCCGCAAAAAGGGCTTGATCTCCGACCTTCTTGAGAGTACGACTCTCAAGGAAATGAAGGCAAAACCCGGCACAAGAATCGGTTTTCTCGCGCTCGCGATTTCGGTCGGGATGTTCTTGATCTGGTTTATCATCAACGCCCGGGTCGGAGTGCCTGAGGACCGGACGCCTTTTGTCGCCGTCTGGGTCGTCGCTGTCATTCTGGGAATATCCGCCTTTGTGCGTGGGACTCGCTGGTACGGTGGAGTTGCCGCCGTTCTGGGGATTTTAATCGGCGTTTTTCTCCCCCTCACCATCGCCGTCAGCAAACAGGGCTTGGCGGCGGACGCGATTGCGGTAGGCGATCCCCTGCCGCAATTCGAAGCCATCGACGAGTTCGGCGAGAGTTTCAACTCGGAAAGCCTGCAGGGACAACTCGTCCTGATCAAGTTTTTCCGCGCCCATTGGTGACCTTATTGTGTCGCCGAGTTACGGCGACTCGAAACCCTTCGGCCAGAGTTTGATC
>DLYX01000121.1:0-2245 GCA_003447545.1 Deltaproteobacteria bacterium
TGAAATTCTTCGACAGGTTTTCGGCCGGTGGCGGTTCAAGGGCCGATGACGACGACTTCACCGATACTCCCGAGATGGGGAGCAACGGCGCTGGCCATGGTCGGCAAGTCCTCGGAAAGGCCCACCAAATCGGGAACCCGGGTCGCACGGTTGCGCTCGACGAGCACCCCGGCCAAGGTAGGCGCGGTGGTCGATTCCGATCAGGAACTGATGCAGCGAATTGGACAAGGCGACCGGGACGCCTGTCAGCTGCTTGTCGAGCGACATCTCGACCGCATCCTCGCATTTTCGGAGAGGACCTTGGGAAACCGCAGCGAGGCCGAGGAGGTGTCGCAAGAAGTCTTCACTCGCGTCTGGCTGCATGCCTCTCGTTGGAAACCTACCGAGGCAAAAGTAACGACCTGGCTGTTTCGTATCGCGATGAATCTCTGTCTGAACCGAATTGCAAAACATCGCGAAACCACGCTCGAGGGAAGAGCCGAGCCGGCTAGCGACCAAGCCTTGCCAGCGACGCAAATTGCGCAAAAGGAATTGAGCTGGCACGTGAACCGTGCTCTGCAGGAGTTGCCCGAAAAACAACGGATCGCGATCAACCTCTGCCACTATCAAGGATGGAAAAACAGTGAGGCCGCCTCGATCATGAATCTCAGCCTTGAAGCCGTCGAATCCCTGCTCGCCCGAGGGCGTCGCGGTTTGAAAAAGAAACTGTCCGGCATCGGACCCGACCTTCTGCAGGGAGAGACATGAAAGCAAAGCTGGAAAATCTGATCTCGATTCTCGAAACCTGCGGCTCCGATCCGCGGAATTGGCCTGCAGAGTCCCGAGACGCGATGGAGAGCTTTGTCGCCAACTCGCCCGAAGCGCGGGCAGCTGTCGCTGAGGCCGCTGAACTGGACCGCTGGCTGGACCAATTGCCGGAGCCCAATCCGGACCCTGCGCTCGCAGCCCGAATTATCGCCGAATTACCCGAGAGGCCCGCCCCGCAGCTCAGAAAAGGCCCGGCCACGCTCAAGCCTCGCCCCCTATGGATACTTCCGCTTGCGGCGGCCGCGCTTCTGGCGCTCTGGATCGCCCCCGCAACACCCCCCGATTCCGGACACATGACCAACTTCGCGGCCGCCCCCGGCTTGAATCTGGATGACTCTTCGTTCGTTTGGGATATGCCGAGTGACGTCTTGCTGAACGTCGTTTCGCTCGACCCCATCAATAACGTCCCTGCTTTCGAATGCCTTTACGACGACCAAGACTGTTTGGGCTCGATGGAAAATCGTGAATCGTTCCTTGAGATCGAGTCCGGGAAACTGACATGAAAAAAACCTTTCTGATTTCTCTGTGCCTGCTTCTCGCAATCACGACGTCAGCAGGCGCACGCCCACCGCATGGACCCGAAGGTGGATCAGGGGGAGCGGCGCGCGGACCAAAAGTCGCACCTCTGTTTACCCGGTCTCTGATCCAGCCCGAAACGATCATGCGCCACCAGGCCCGCCTCGAGCTTTCCGAGTCGCAGCGAAAATCGGTCCAGAAGGTGCTTCGAAAAACGCGGAGCACAATTCAGGACACCCGCTGGGAGTTGGCCGCGCAAACCGAAACGATCCGAAAGCTACTGACGGCAACTCCCATCGATCAGATCGAAACCCTGCAAGCGACGGAAAGGCTCTTTCGGCTTGAAACGACGATCAAGACACAGCACCTTCAGATGCTGATCGAGATCACCAACGTTCTCGAGCCCGATCAGCTCAAAAAGGCTCGTCGTATCCAGAAGCGCAGCATGAAGGACCGAGGAGGATTTTCTCGGCGACGGGTGCGACCCGATCCGACAAGAGGACCTGAAGCCGGCCTCAGCGACTGAGTCCGTAGCGAAGCCACCGGTCACAGCCCGTGCCGGTGCAGCCCCGGCGAATCACTCCGGAACTGGATGCGTGGCGGACCTGATGCACTCCGGGTTGCGCCACCTGAGCTGGCGGAGAGGTTCGAGCTGAAGCAACGCGAACAACCTCGGTCCGTTTCGGGGCTGCCGCTTTCACCGGGGCCTTGCGCGCCACCACCGGTGCCGTTTTCCTCGCTACGGGCTTTGGATTCGCCGCAACTTTTCCGGCCGACGGGGATGCCTTTGCCATGCGAGTCTTCGGCAAGCCGTGGCGTCCGTCCCCCTTGAAGGCCCATTTCACCAGAGTTCTCGTATCCCCCCAGAGGTCGCGAGATCCGAGAACCACCACGATGACTTCCCGACCCCGCCACTCTGCGC
>DLYX01000121.1:2544-9689 GCA_003447545.1 Deltaproteobacteria bacterium
CCCCCCCCCCCCCGCCACTCTGCGGCGCCGGCAAAGCATTTGCCCGCCGCGCGTGTGTAGCCGGTCTTGCCAATGACTTTGGCGAAATAACCATTCAGAAGTCGATTCTTGTTACGCACCGAGATCTGTTTGGTCTTCGATCCCCGATTGACGCGAATCTTCCGTTTGGTGGTGCCGGCAATACGGCGAAAGCCGTCGACATCAAGCGCATCTCGCAAGATGAGACCCATGTCGCGTGCGGTCGACAAATGACGTCTGTTCGGCAACCCGTTCGGATTCCGAAAATGGGTGTTGCGAGCACCCACCTTGCGCGCTCGCGCGTTCATCCTCTTTGCGAACTTCTCGACACTTCCATCCACGCCTTCGGCAACAACCACCGCAGAATCGTTCGCCGACTTCAGCATCAGGGAATAGAGCAACTCGCGAAGCTGAACTTTTTGGCCTGAACTGAGATAGAGCTTGGACGGCTGCTGTCGCTGCGCTCGTTTGCTGACCCGAAAATAATCGTTCATGCGTTCAGCTTCGAGACCGAGAACCGTCGTCAAAATCTTGGTAGTACTCGCCGGCGCTCTCTTCTTGTCGGGGTTCTTGGACCAGAGCAACTCACCCGTCCTGGCGTCCATGACTACAGCAGCTGATGCCGTTACCTTGGGGGCGCGGGCCTCGGCGGGGAGTCCCGTAGCGAGCATCAGCCCGAACCACACAAAACAAAATACGAATCTCGCTTGTATCACCCTCACCACAACCACCCCGTACTCGATCCAGCTTTACGGCCGCCCCTGCGGCCCGAACCACCTTGTACCGGTTTCGGCTGCTCGACGGAAGGCCGAGTTGTCGATATCGGACGGCGTCGATATCATGAGGAATGATCCTTGGCTGGCTTACCCTTTTGATCGTATTGATCGCGACTCCGGTTGCCGCCAAGGAGTGGTCCGAAGCAGACTTCGAGAAACGTGATCTTCGGCCCTATTCCTTCCAGCCGCCGCAAGACGGGATACCCGAGCGCCGAACCAGTACCGTGATCGGGGAGCTGCAAACCTGGAACTCCGAACGGGGTGATACCTTCCTCGATATCGGCCGGCATTTCGACCTTGGCCTGAACTCCATGGAGGCAGCCAACCCGGGCGTCGATGGCTGGATCCCGCACACCGCCAAGGAACCGCTGACAATCCCGACTTTCTGGATTCTACCCTGCTGCGAGTACGAAGGGCTCGTTGTGAACCTGCCCGAAATGCGGCTTTATTGGTACCCCCCCAAAGTCGCCGATGCGGCCCCGACCGTGCTTACCTTCCCCGTCGGTCTGGGACGCCAGGAGTGGCGAACTCCTCAGGGTGATTTCCGCGTGATCGAAAAGGCGCGTAACCCGCGGTGGGTGATTCCGGAATCCATTCGGGAAGAGCGCATGCGGGAATCGGGTTCGAGCGAAAAATTCATCGAAGGCGGGAGCCCGGACAACCCGCTTGGAGAGTTTCGGCTGCGTCTCTCGATGCCCTCCTACGCTATCCATGGAACAAACATTCCCTGGGGTGTCGGCATGTCGGTGAGTCATGGTTGTGTGCGGATGTACCCCGAGGACATTCGCGAACTCTTCCCGCTCGTTCCCAAAAATGCAGCTGGCGCTTTTGTCTATGAGACGATCAAATTCGGCGAGAAGTCCGGACGCATCTTCGTCGAGGTGCACCCCGACCTGTACGGTCTCCAACCGGGACGATGGCGCCGGGCAACAAAAATTTTGCGCGAGCGTGGGATCGAAGAAAAGATCGACGCGGCCAAACTTCTGGTCGCACTCGAGGAACAACGGGGCTATCCGATCGACATCAGCCGCTCGGCTTCCCCACGACAAAGTCTGCCGTCAGCGACCCCCGCAAGCAGTGAGGATCGCTGACGATCGCAACCGAAAACTTAGTGGCCGAGGCCCGCGGCGACCGGGCCTTGGGCTGCCAACTGTTCGACAGAATTCGTACTACGCCAGGTCTTGAGCCCCTGCCGAATATAGTCCGGGTTCATGTCGACGATCTGGCAGATATTCTCGAACGAAAAGAGCCAACGAGTATCGTCGGAAACGATCCATTCCCAGGATTCATCAAATAGTTGCTTGCCGCGCACGTCTTCGGTGTGCGCGTATTTCTGAAAGCAGTCGATGGCATCTTCGAGAACCGCGAGCATCAGACGACGCTCCCGGTCAAAACCAACTTCCTTTCGGAAGTACGACGAGAACTGCGTTGGCAAGAGCACGTCTGGCTCAAAGAGTCCTCCCGATCGATCCTGCATTCCCCCACCTCTTACACGCATAGTCCCACCCATGTGCCTCATCCTCCCAACTGAAGGTTTTCCCGTTTCTAAAGGCTCCGAAACGACAACCCTCAGGAAGCGCGGAAGTTACCCCGCGCACTCCACCACCAATAAATGAATTAACCTATCATGACGAATAACTGTGGCTAATCCTTTTTTTGAAAAAAGTTCGGTAGCGCCTGCAAATTATCGCACGAGCCAACAATAGGTGCTTCCCTTTAAGCATCCGCGAATTCCCACTATGCGGGACATTGATCGCGGGCATCCGCGGGACTCAGCCGGCCTGATCGCTCCGGCTGGCGGAATAGGCCGTGTGCCGCACGAGATCAGTCACTCGGTTGGCGCCGCCGAGCTTCCAGATGTCGAGAGTCTCCTCGGCTGACGTACGCCCCCGGCGGACTCGATCGATCGTATGCTCGAGAAGGGCAGCCTCACCCCCCGACTCTCCCGCAGCCCGTGCGAGTCGGTTCAAGCCCTCCTCGGCGATCACAACCAGTTCCCGCGCCAGATCGGCGATGCTGTGACGGCCGGCTCGAGCCGCAAAGCCACCGCGGGCCACTGTTTCGAGAAGTGCGTGTCGCTCTTCGAGAGGCCATTCCTTGACCAGGTCCCAGGCCCCCATTCGGCAATCCGGCTCGTAGAGGACCCCCTTGGCCATTGCCGAAAGCGCCAGGACGGAGTCGGGTGGCGGGCTGTCCGCCATGCGCAATTCGATCCAGGTCTTCAACCGTACTTCCGGGAAAAGAGTTGATAGATGAAGGGCGAAATCCCCCACGGTTGCCCGTGTTCCGCTCGCGCCCTTTTCCCAGAACTCGCGAAAGGGAAGCCCGCTCAGGTCGAGGTAGGTATCGGCGCGTCGGATGAAGTACATGGGTGCGTCGAGTGCCCATTCAACATAGTCCACGATGCCGGCACTCTCGGTGAAGAGAAACGGCAGGATCCCGCACCGTGCCCGGTCCGTATCTGTCCATACGTGCGCCCGGTAGGAGAGATACCCATTCGGCTGGCCTTCACTGATGGCACTATTCGCAAAAATTGCGTTCAGAATCGGGCCGATGCCCGTCGCTACCCGCATTTTCTCGATCGCATCGGCCTCACTGCTGAAATCGAGATTCACCTGAACAGTGGCGGTCTGCTTCATCATTCGCTGACCGAGTGCACCGACTTGCTTCATATAAGGGCCCATAATTCCGTAGCGGCCCTTGGGAACCCATTCGATCTCCTCCACAGGCGTCACGGGCTGAACACCCAACCCCACGAATACAGCACCAATTTCCTCTGCAATATTCGATAGTTCCTCGCCATTCGCCTGCAATTCAGCAGCCCCGTCGAGGAGCGATCGGAAGGGTCTCCCAGCCAGCTCTACCTGACCACCGGGTTCGAGCGTGATGGACGAATCTCCGCGCGAAAGGCCGATAATTCGGTCCCCCTCCTGGTTCGGCTCCCAGCCAAACCGCTCGCACATCCCCCGCAGAATAGCCTCAACTCCGCGATCACCCGAAAACGGAAGTGCTGCGCCCGTGGTCGGGTCGAGCCCCACCCGCTCGACTTCGGTCCCAACGACCCAATCGGCCTCGGGCTTGGAACCCCTCAGGATGTGAGCCACGAGTTGATCGAGGCCGGAAATCGGCTCGGCATCGGGGCCCTGCTCATCGGCGATATAATCGCTCATGGTGGCGAAACCCTATGAGTCCCCTAGCCGCGAAACAAGGTCTGACCGGCGAAGTTCATGGACGAATCCAAACGGGCGTCCCCACAGGCACCCATCGATACAAATCCTCGACGTCAGAATCGAGGAGCGAGATGCACCCCAACGTCCAGTCGACGTCAGATCGGTTCAGGGTGGGCTCATCGCTGCCGTGGATCCCGATCTCACCTCCGGGGCCCTGATCGGTTGCGCCGGCAGCCCGAGCCGCCTGATTCGTGCGAAGATCATTACTGTTCGGATAATCCAGCAGCAAAAACCGGGACCAGCGACCGTGCAGCCGGCGGCTCTGAATCCGATACAATCCGTTCGGTGTGCGCCGGTCTCCTTCATGCACCTTGGAGCCGTCGCCGCGGCCAAAAACGGCCCCGCGATAGGTTCGGTGCCAGAGACCTTTCCGATACACGGTGACCGTTCGGCAACTACGCTCGACCACAACAAAGACAGGCTCCTCGGCAGCCCAGGCGAGAGGTCGCCTGTCTTCGGCAGGAATCAGGCCCGCCGCCGCGATGTCGGCCGCCATCGTCGGTGCGGCCAACGCCAACAGGCAGAAAAGCCGGAAAAGTGCGAAAAACCGCCTCACAGTTTCGCGCTTACAGGTTCCTTCGTTGCGAAGCGAGGGAAAGCGCAGCTACAACCGCTGCAGAGGCCAACCACTCGCCCAAGGAGAGTCCGAGAATGTCATTTGATTCCAACGAATTTCGCACCGTCATGGGGCATTTCGCCACCGGGGTGACCGTGATCACCACCCACGACGACAAAGGTGCCTTTTTCGGCCTGACCGCCAATGCCTTCAGTTCCGTCTCTCTCGACCCCCCATTGGTCCTGGTCTGTGTCGACAAAAAAGCGGAAAGCCATCCTGCCCTGCTCGCCTCCGGCGTATACAACGTAAATATTCTCACCAAGGAGCAGGAATCGCTGTCCCGTACCTTCGCAAAATCAAGTCCGGACAAATTTGCCGGTGTAGCCTACCACCTTGCCGAAAATGGCGCCCCGATCCTCGGGGATTCGGTCGCGCATATGGTTTGTGAGGTCCGGGAATCCTTCGATGCGGGTGACCATACGATCTTCCTCGGCGAAGTGAAGGATCTGCAGATGGACCATGAGGCCAATCCCCTGATCTATTTCCGGGGTGGCTACCGGGACCTCGCTTGATGCATGCTTTGTTTCAAGGTGTCCAAACAGGCATCCGAGAACCAGCCAGCACGGAAACCTGCAGGGTTTCCTTGCCGATAAAGGTTTATCCGAACCCGACCGAAAACCCGGTTTGTGGTCAACTAGGGGAGATGCAGGCGTGAAGCAGGAAAAACCCATCGCCGCGGTCGTTCTGGCGGCAGGAAAGGGAACGCGCATGCGTTCCGAAAAAGCCAAGGTTCTTCACCCTCTTGGGGGTAAGGCGCTCTTGCTCCACGTTCTCGAGGCTCTTCGTCCGCTCGGCGCGGCGCGCACAGTCGTCGTCATCGGGCACCAAGCAGACGCTGTGCGGGCAGTGGTGGACGAGCAGGGGCCCGAATTTGCATTGCAGGAAGAACAAAACGGAACTGGTCACGCCGTGCAGATCGCCCGGGAAACCTGCCTGCAGGATTTCGTTGGCGATGTGCTGATTACCTACGGAGATACGCCGTTGCTCACGACCGAAACCCTGACGGGTTTCCTTGAAATGCACCGGAACGAGCAAGCGGCACTGACAATGCTCACCATGGAGTTGGACGACGCCATGGGTTACGGGCGGATCGTGCGCGACCCCGAGGGTGCCGTGCAACGAATCGTGGAAGCTCGCGACTGTTCGCCAGAAGAGTTGGCCATCGGCGAGGCGAACGGGGGAATCTACTGCGTCTCCAGCGACCTGCTTTTTCCCGCGCTGGAGGCCCTTGAGACCAATAATGCTCAGGGAGAGCTATACGTCACCGATATTGTTGCGTTCGCCGTCGAACAGGGGCTGAAAGTCGCTACCCAGATCGTCCCGGCAGCCGAAGTCGAGGGGATCAACTCACGGGCCGACCTGGCCCGACTCGAGGCCGTGCTGCGCGACAGGACCGTGGCCAAACACATGGATGCCGGCGTCACCTTCCTCGATCCGACCAGCGTTCTGATCGAAACCGAGGTCACAATCGGCGCTGACACCGTGATCGGACCTCAGGTCCAACTCCGAGGCGCGACGCAAATCGGGGTCGACTGCGAATTTCTGGGGAATGCTCATCTAAGGAACGCCCGTGTCGGCGATCGAGTCCTGATTCGACAAAACGTCGTCGTCGACGATGCAGAGATCGAAAGCGGCGCTGTTCTCGGCCCCTTCTCGCACCTGAGGCCAGGCGCTCACCTCGAACAAGATGTCCATGTCGGGAATTTCGTTGAAGTCAAGAAGTCTACGCTCGGTCGAGGCACCAAAGCCAATCATCTGGCCTATTTGGGCGATGCTCAAATCGGAAGCGAGTCCAATATCGGCGCGGGGACCATCACCTGCAATTACGACGGGTTCGGCAAGCATCAGACCACCATCGGTGATCGGGTCCAGATCGGCAGTGATAGCCAATTGGTCGCTCCTGTCACTATCGGCGACGATGCTTACGTCGCGACGGGGACAACCGTCCGCCACGATGTGCCCGCAGGCGCGCTCGCCTTCAATCCCAAACCTGACAAGAAGAGAGAAGGGTGGGTCGAAACTTTCCGGGCCCGCAAGCGAAAATAGATCCGAGGTCCGAAAGCCCGACTAAACTAGCGCGTTGCCCGTGTCGAAGAACTCAGGGTAGTCTCTCTCCAGTTCAGCAAAACTCTTCGACCCGCTTGGGGGCGAAGATTCGTTCAGAAAGAAGGATTCCCGGTTCATGTGCGGTATCATGGGTTATATCGGTGATCAGGATGCCAGCCGCATTCTGGTCGACGGCCTCAGGAAGTTGGAATATCGAGGCTACGACTCGGCCGGCGTCGCCACCCTCAACGGAAGCGGCAGCATCGATATGCGGCGCACCGTCGGAAAATTGGCCAACCTCGAGGATGCCTTGTCCGAGAAGCCGCTGGCCGGCCACATCGGCATCGGGCATACGCGCTGGGCAACACATGGCCCGCCTAGTGAAGAAAACGCCCACCCGCACCGCGCGGGGAAGGTCGTTGTGATCCACAACGGCATCATCGAGAACTTTCTCGAGTT